>WFQT01000212.1 GCA_015486895.1 Anaerolineae bacterium | reverse complement strand
GTACAATCCACGTGGCAAAGCTGGTTGCAGCAGCTCCTCCACTTTTTCCGGCGCCTGCGGCGGGCTTAGCCACACGTCCAGCAATTCCTCACGGCCGCTAACACCCACCGGCAACGCCGCAGCAAATTGCATTTTGGGTTGAGAATGAAAACCCTGAGAATAAAGCAACGGTAACTTTGCCCGGCGCAACGCCCGCTCCCACACCAGCGCCAAGTCCAAATGACCGACATATTTAATAGGCCCTTCACTACGGAATGTAATCCGCAATCGTTGCCGGCTCATGACAACACCTTGTTGATGGCTTGCAATCGGCTTAGACGTTGGGGCCGGCGCGGCGCGACCGCTTTCTCCGGGGACATCTCTGGGTTGTAGTACATGGGCACCGACGCCGGACTGACCGGTTGTCGCTTTTTCCCCCGGCCAAGAGCAGGACAACCCCAAGCGTCATCCGGCACCTGGCGCCGTAGGGCACGAAAATGAGTCAGAATGCCGCAAGAAAAGCAATGCTCATGACAATCATCCACGACCCCGCCGGCCAACGCCAGCCGGTATTGGTCTTGCAAGAAAGATTTGTCCACCCCTACATGGATGTGATCCCACGGCAAGACCTCTGCTAAATCGCGCTCCCGGCGGGCATACCATTCCGGATCCAAGCCATTTTCCGCAAAAGCACGTTGCCAGGCAGCATAGTTAAACTGATCCCGCCAAGCATCAAAGCGCGCCCCCAGCTCCCAGGCACGCTGAATAACGTCGGAGAGACGACGATCCCCCCGGCTAAGAAAAGCCTCCATCAACGTCTCACGAGGATCATTCCAATTCAAATGGAAAGCGCTTCCCCGCAGATGATGGCGCAGATACTCGATCTGAGAACGGATCTCCTCTTCAGCGGCGACGGGTACCCACTGAAAAGGTGTGTGTGGCTTTGGCACCAGGGTACTCACGCTGATCCGCACTTTCGCTTTGTGGCCCAGATGGCGCCGGCCAATATGCCAAACCTGGTGCGCCAGGTCGGCTATAGCCTCTACGTCCTCCATAGACTGCGTTGGATGGCCAATCATGAAGTAAAGCTTGATGGTCGTCCAACCACGGCGATACACTTCTTCGGCCACAGAAAGCAACGCTTCGGTGGAAATCGGTTTGTTGATGACATCCCGCAGGCGGTCTGTCGCCGCCTCCGGAGCAAAAGTAAAACCAGAACGCCGCCTCCCTTTGGCTAACGTTTCCATCAAGTCAATAGAGAAAGACTCAATGCGCAGGGAAGGCAAGCCGATGCTGACATTGCGGTCAGCGTAGCGATCCATCACTTGACGCGTTAACTCACCGATCTGGCTGTAGTCGGAGGCGCTCAAGGAAAGGAAGGAAACTTCCTCATAGCCGGTACTATTCACGATCTCGTCCACCGCGCACAAAACTTCATCCAGCGGGCGCTCCCGCACCGGCCGGAAGATAATCCCCGCCTGACAAAAACGGCATCCCCGGGTGCAACCCCGCTGGATTTCTACCGAAGGCCGGTTGTGGACCGCTTTCATGTTCGGCACGATATAATGCGTCGGCGGTGGTGGCAAAGTCGGCATAATCCGCTTGAGCACCGGCATTGTCGCTACATCTTCATACCGTGGCTTAACGGCTATCCGTTCAATCTGGCCTGTCGGGAAATAAGTCACATCGTAATAAGCCGGCACATAAACGCCCGGAACGCGTGCCAGCCGCCGGAGCAAGTCGTCTTTGGCGGCAAACAGCCTCACATCGTGGGGATGCCAGCCCACCCGAGGGCGGATGCCATACTGCTGGCGCCATTCTTCATAGACACGCATGATGTCTAAGATCCCCTCTTCCCCCTCGCCGATGAAAAAGGCGTCAAAGAAAGCGTGCATTGGCTCAGGATTTAATCCAGCGCTGCCGCCGGCAATGACCAACGGCCAACTGACATCCCGTTGAGCGGAGCGCAATGGTAATCCTGCCAGGTCCAAGGCAGTTAGCACGTTAGTAAAAAGCTGTTCGTAAGGCAAAGTCACGCCGATAACGTCAAAATTAGCTAATGGTTGGAAACTCTCTAATGCGTAAAGGGGAATACCCCGCCGGCGCATTTCCGTTTCCATGTCCAGCCATGGCAAAAACGCCCGCTCCGCTAACATATCGGGTTGCTTGTTGACGACGTCGTAGAGGATCATCAACCCTAAGTTAGACATGCCGATCTCATAGGTGTCCGGAAATAATAATGCCAGGCGGTGGGGTATTTCGTCCCAGTTTTTCTCGACGCTGTTGAATTCGCCGCCAACGTAGCGTGCCGGCTGACGTACTTTGAAGAGAAAACTATCCAAGGCGCGCCAGATAGTTTCCGGCGTGCTCATTTTGCTATGCACTTGTCGACTCCTTCTACCCGGTTCCCCGGAGCGGGATTAGAACCCGCATATTTCCCTCTATCAGAGATAGGGACACTATACTTGTTGATAGTCAGTATAACATGGTGCTGCTTCCGGCCGCAACCAGAGGAAGCCGACAGATGAATTGACACAGTCAAAGGCAGGTAGGCTGCTCTGTCAGATCGGAGAGAGTCGCCATGAGCCTGCGGCCTGCCTGTGCGGGCACGCAGACAGGCACACCACAGCGGATGAAAATTTAGATCAGCGTGTATCAGCGTTAATCAGCGTTCTATTTTCAGAGGAGAAAATCGTGAAAGCCGCGCAGGCGAAAATCGAGGATGGCCTGTACTTTGTGGCAATCTAACGAGCAATCACGGGGACGTGGCGAGCTGCCTTCCTGGCTTAGGCCTGGCCGAAGGATGCCTGTCGCGTCCAAGCCGGCAAATTGTGCCAAAGCCAAGGCGATCTCGTAGCGGTTGACCCGCTCGGCACCGGCCACGTGCCAGACGCCGGAAAATCCCCCGGTAGCCAGCTCCAGCAAGGTCCGGACCAAATCATCCCGGTGGATGGGACAACGATATTCATCGGTGAAAAGGGTAATAGGCTGGCAGCGACGCAGGCTGTCCAGCACCCAGCCACTTTGGCGATCTGGCACTGTCGGGTCAGTAATCAGGGAAGTGCGAACAATAATCGGGGCCGGATGCGCCCCGGTCACTGCTATCTCGGCAGCAGCTTTGGCCTTGCCATAATCATGCACCGGCTTAGCGACGTCTTCTTCCCGGTACCACCCTTTTTTGCCATCAAAGATCACATCGGTGGAGAGATGTAGCAACCGGGCATGAACGGCTGCTGCCGCTGCGGCGACGTTAGCACTTCCTTTAACGATGCTCCCAGCCATCAATCTGGCGTTGCCCTGTTTGGCCGCACAATGGATGATAATTGCCGGTTGCCATTGCCGGGCCAATGCCAGGGTAGCGTTGCGGTCACGGATATCCAAAGGGAGGCTGATAACACCGGGGATGTCAATCTGGTGGCTAAAGTAAGTACCGATGACTTGCCAGCCCGCATCGCGAGCAGCCAAAGCCACCGCCTGGCCTAAGAAACCGCTGGCGCCGGTGACACACAGGACGTCAGGCACTATCACCTTTTTGCTTTTGGGCAGCTAATATGTTGTTTAGCGCCGCATGGGCAGCTACCTGGGAGGCACTTTGTTTGCTGTGACCTTCGCCGACACCGTAAACTTTTTCGTTGATGATAGCTTCCACCGTGAAGATTTTGGCGTGGTCTGGGCCGATAGCGCTGACAGTACGGTAAATCGGAGTGTAATGCCAGTGACCTTGGACCCATTCCTGCAAGCGGCTCTTAGCATCCTTCGAAAGGGCAACCCGCCGGGCATGTTCGAGCTCCGGATCAACCAAGTTGAGAATGAAAGACCTGGTGCGTGTCAGTCCCTGATCCAGGTAAATGGCAGCGACTAAGGCTTCAAAGGCAGCGCAAAGAATGGGGTGCCGCTGCCGGCCACCGTTGGCTGCCTCCCCACTGCCGATGAAGAGATACTCTCCCAAATTATATTTGGCTGCAAAGCCGGCCAAGGCACTCTCCCGTACCAAGGCGGCTCGCATGTTTGTAAGATCACCTTCCTGTAATTCGGGATAATGGTGATAGAGGGTTTCGGCTACTATGAAGCCGAGGACGGCATCGCCGAGATATTCCAATCGCTCGTTGTCTTCATGTAAAGCACTCTGCTTCTCATTAAGGTAAGAGCTATGAATCAAAGCCCGGCGCAATAGCGACTTGTCATTAAAAACGATGCCCAACCGATTTTCCAGTTCCGCTAACGATTCTTCCATACCAATTCCTTTCCGGCACGGCGTGGGCGCTTCGAACCAACGGGGCAACTCACGTACTTTGAACGGGGAGACTTCCGCAGTTTTGCGCACGTATTTTGAACACTTCGAAAGTCGTGTGCCCAAGCTATTTCCAAAGCAGTCGCCATGAGCGGTTGCACACCACATAACGACGAAAATAAGAACGCTGATTACGCTGATCCTATAGATTAACGCGGATAACTTTTTAGGAATCTGCGGAAATCAGCGTTCATCTGTGTCATCAGCGTCCTATTTTCGGAACAGATTATATACCCGACTTTTACCAAACCCTTGCCAAAATGGCAAATGCGTCATGATCAAAAACGAGTTGTGTTTGCTAATTGCCCAGCCATCATTGGATAGAACGCTGATTATCGCAGATCATTACTTAACCCAGCGACTATAAGTCACGGCAACGTCTGCAAAATCTCCCTTCGACGATTGGCTTTCAACCTGCGAAGGCAGGTTTGGCAACTGTTGCCACAATTTCTAACCGCCGGACGCCTCACCGGCCCCGGTGTTAGCGCATGTTGGATTTCTTTCTCTTCCGGCGGCGAGCAAGAGCCCGGCTGAGACCAACGGCAGCGAGCAAGCCAATTGCTACTTTGGCAAGGCGGTTCCGCCGGCGCCGATGGGGACGTGTGGCTTGCTCACGAGCTTGCGCCGCCATCAATGGCTCTTTCCAATCAGGGATAGTGTCCTGCGGCGGCAAGCTGTAACAGCGCTGCCACAATGCCTGGTAAGCTTCTGCTTCCGCCTGCCAACGGCCATCGTCCCAACCCAATTCCGGTTGGCAGATAGTGCGGATTCGCGGTAAAAGCTCAGCGCCACCTTGAGGAAGCAGCAACCCCAGTCGGGTGCGGCGCAACAGTAAATCGTCCAAATGCAGGACGCCTTCAGCACGGGCAGCCCAGCGTAGCTCTGCCCAAAGGGTCAGTGTGCCGGGAACGGATGCCAACTCGCCGGGATGGGCAGCGGCCACTACTGCCGGTGCCGCGGCCCCGTAACGCCCTAACAGCCGTTGACGTTGCGCTTCTTCCAACCGTTCGACGCTCGGCAGGGGTACATTCACCGGATTCAGTACCGGCATGTCGCGGCTCGGCTTCGGTATCTCCGGCAAGCGGTGGCGAACAGCTTTGATGGCATCAATGGCGATAAGGCGAAAAGTGGTGAGCTTGCCGCCAGTGACGGTAAGCAGGCCATTTTCTTCCCAGATGACGTAATCGCGGGACTCTTTGGAGGGATCTGCTTTGCCGCTGCCGACAACGGGGCGGACACCAGAATAAGTAGTGAGGATGTCATTGAGGGTCAAGCCAAGCGCAGGAAATTGGGCATCCGCTGCCGCCATCAGGTAAGCGACTTCTTCCGGCATAATGTGTGGCTCCTCCGCTAGAGGGTGGTCGTGATCCAGGTCGGTCGTGCCCACTAAAGTTATTCCCTGCCAAGGAAAGACGAAGACCGGCCTATGATCGACCGGATGCAAGAAGCTAATGGCTTGAGCCACCGGAAAGCGCCAGGCGGGGAAAATCAGGTGGCTGCCGCGCAGAGGCCGAATACGAGGCCGGGCGTCAACCTGGGCCCGGAGTTCGTCTGCCCAGGCACCGGTGGCATTCACCACGACCCTGGCTTGCACCTCGGCAACCCGGTCCCTGACTGAATCCCGCAAAGTGACACCCGTCACCCAGCCGTTTTCCCGGCTGAGCGTTTCGACCCGAGCGTAGTTCAGGGCCGTACCACCGGCAGCAATGGCCTCGAAAATGACGCGCAGGACCAGTCGTGCGTCGTCGGTTTGGGCATCTCCATAGCGAAAGCCGCCCTTTAAGTTCTCCTTAGCGATGTAAGGGGCCATGATCTCGAAATCTTCGGCGCTGTAATAGCGGTGGCTCCATTGCAACGCTAACAAGTCGTAAATGGTAAGACCGGTACTGTACGTCCAGCGCCCTGGTGATTTCCCTTTGTAGGTGACCAGTAAAAATCCTAACGGATCGATGAGCCCCGGACCTTCTGCCAGCAGCCGTTGTCGCTCGTGGACTGATTCCTTAGTCAAGCGAATTTTCCCCTCTTTGAGATAGCGCAACCCGCCGTGGACTAATTTCGAAGAGCGGCTGGACGTGCCCCAAGCGAAGTCGCGTTGTTCTACGAGCAGCGCATCCAAGCCCAAACGAGTCGCCTCTCGCAGAATACCGGCCCCGGTGATGCCGCCACCGATAATAATGATATCCCATTCCCGGGAAAGCTGGTCCCAAACTTTGTCACGCCACTGTTTTTCTAACATGCTTTTACCTTGCTTTGCTATATCTCTCGGTTAACTCGCCATTTCCGGTGGTTGAGGAGTCTGGAAAAGGCTTCGGGGTCAGGAAATGAGCTTGCCCGGATTCATCACTCCCTGGGGATCGAAAGTCTTGACGACTGACCGCAACGCTGCCATGCCCAAACGCCCTTTCTCTGCAGGCAGATAAGGGAGATGATCGCTGCCTACACCGTGCTGGTGGCTGATGGTACCGCCGCGGGCGACGATGGCTTCACTGGCAGCCGCTTTGAGTCGTTGCCAGCGGCGGAGGGTTTCCTCCGGCGTGTCGGCGATGCGGAAGATGTACTGCACGTAGATGCTGGAACCGTAAGGGTAAAGGTGCGACAGGTGGGTGAAAACATAGACAGTTTCACCGCTCTCTTGTAGTGCCGGGCGCAAAGCATTTTCGATGGCTTCCAGCAGCGGCTGTACGTTACTCCAACTGGTGGCAGTTTCCAACGTGTCGATAGCGTAACCCGCATCCCAGAGGGCATTGCGCAGGTAAGGCGTCTTGAAGCGATTTTTATGCCATACCTTGCCGAACATTTTCCCGGCATCAACACCACCGTGTTTGCCGGCAATGGCCATCGCTTCTTTGCGGCCTATCGTGACTGTCGTTTCACTGCCGGCCGCACCGAACAGGAGCAAACATTTACCGGCATCGGCTCCTCGTAACGCCAAGTATTTTTCCAACATGCTGATGAGAACCGTATGCCCGGCCATCGCTAATGTCGTTTCAGTCTCTACGGCTGTGCTCAGTCGCAGCATTGAAAGGGGTATCTTCGCCTGGACGATCTCCAGTGCGGCCGCGAATCCGGCGGCGAAGTCGGGGAAGAAAACGGCGTAGAACGCTTCCTGCTCTGGAATCCGGCTGATGCGAACCGTAGCTTCGGTGATGATGCCCAAACGGCCTTCCGAGCCTAACAGCAGCTCCCGCAAGTCAGGGCCCGCTGCCGATGCCGGGAAGGTTGCCGGTACGACCAAAGATCCGACCGGCGATTCCAGCCGTCCCCCGGCAAACAAAGCCTCGATACGCCCGTACCCTAACGATTGCTGGCCGCTGGAGCGGGTGGCAATCCAGCCGCCTAATGTCGAATATTCGAAGGATTGGGGGTAATGGCCTAAGGTGAAGCCGCGAGCGCGCAAGTATGCTTCTAAAACGGGGCCATTAACGCCGGCGCCGAAGGTTGCCAATTGGCTGGTTTCGTCCATGTGCGACAGGCGATTTATCCTCCCCATGTCCACCGTGAGCACAGGCCTGTCATTGGGAAGCGGGTTTATATGCCCAACGACGCTGGTGCCGCCGCCATAGGGAATAAGCGCAATTCCCGTGGCCTGGGCATAGTGGATCAGTTCTTGTACATCCTCGGCGCTTTCAGGGTAGGCAATGCCATCGGGAAAGGCGCCAATTTGGCCACTACGCAATGCTATCCAGTCAGGAAGGCTTTGGCCGCGGGCATGGCGCAACCGTTCTTCAGGGTCATAAAAAACAAGCGGATGCTCCGGCAGCCGCGATGGCGGCATTTTGGCAAGGATCGCTTCTAAGGACGCATCTTGGGGCGGCTTCCCCGGCCCGACGGCCTTCTGTAAGAATTGTGCTGCCGAGGGCGGCAATGCATACGTATAACTGTCATCTCCCCATCCGTTCCAGCGGCGCATGGGTTACCTCCTCACGGTAATACTGGACTCCGGCGTTTTTATTTTAGCCACAGAAAAACACATAATTTCACAGATCGGGGTCGAAAAGCAAGGAAAAATCTGTGTTAAATCATTCAATCTGCGCTCTCTTTTACTTTTGCCTGAGCCGATACGCTGACCTTTTGCCACAAGTCAATGCTTTCTGCCATGGCAGAACGACTGATTTCTTCGGCAGCATCAGCATCCTGCCGAGTGCAAGCTTCCAATAGAGCACGGTAGAACGCCCTGGAAGCAGCACGGTTCCCCGGCAAGGAAAAATAATGCCGGGCCATTTTGTCATACAGGTCGGTGAAGCCATTGAGGATCAAAGTATATATGGGATTGCCAGAGGCAATGGTCAACATCCGGTGCAAAGCCCAGTCAAAGGTGGCGAAAGCGATTGCTGTATCTTGCAAAGCTCTGTATCTGGTTAAAAGCGATTCGACTGCGACCGGATCGTTGGTAACGGCAGCGCGGGTGTAAGCCGGGGCCATAGCTAAGCGCACTTCCAGCAGATTCGGCACAAAGTCTACCGGCATTTGTTGCTCATGGCGGGCCAATGTGCCGAGGACATTTAGACCCCCTTCTCGCCAGAAGTTGTTGACGATGGTGGGCTTCCCTTGGCGGATGGTCAGCCAACCGTCGCGCGCTAACCGTTGCAGTGCTTCCCGCAGGGTGGGACGGGTAACGCCTAATTGGCCGGCTAATTCCCGTTCTGCCGGCAGTGTTGACCCGGGCGGATAGTCCCCGCTCACGATGGCAGTTACAATACTCTTTTCAGCATAGTCGGCCGGCCGTGCCGGCGGTGTCCAGTTATTCATCACGCTCCTTGCTGCTCAGTAAATAGCACACAAATGACGCAGATTCTTAAAAGATCAGCGTTCATCTGCGACTATCAGCGTTATCTGCGTTCTATCTTCATCATCGTTGGTGAGCTTGCGCTCATGACGACTGCTTCAACAATAAGCTACCCAATCTTTCCGTGCTGGGCCGGATGTCATTGAACGCCGTACTGGGCCCAGACGCCATGGCCAAGCCCCGTCTCCAACCCTGCAAACAGAGGTCAGACCACTGACCACTAACT
>WFQT01000211.1 GCA_015486895.1 Anaerolineae bacterium | reverse complement strand
GTACCGAAGGTGGGCCTGCGCCAACCTCTATGCTGTTTCACTCAAATCACGGTTGACTGAGTACTACCCGCCAAGAAGTTCGCTTTTTGGGACAGGTAGTCGCTAAAAGGTAACCGGTGTTCTCCTCCATTCAACTCTACAGCGGCATCCAAGACTAAGAGCAGGGTGCAAAGTTCTGAGTTCGCTGGGGCGACAGCAACGCAACCACCCAGAGTGGCCATATTGCGCACGGCATAAGTCGCTTCCCGGCGAGCAGCGGCGCTCAGGGTCCCATCGGCCAGGTTCTGGATGGTGCTTTCCCGTACCAGCGTCTGTAATCGGGTCATAGCTCCGAGACGAATGACGGCCCCGATCTCTATGAAATCCAGACCGAGTTTGCTCAAGTCAATAACTGCCTCAATGCGAGGATTCCTGGATAGCCCCAGTTTAGTGGCGCCGGCCAAAGGGACGGTGTTGACATCGCTACGCCGTAGTAGCGCCAACGCCTGTGGCAATTCCTGCGGCCGGTAATACTCATTTAAGTTTTTTCGCATGCTTACCTCCGCATGTTCTGGATAGGATGTTGGTGTTTTTGATTTTAGCCACAGATTAACGCAGGCTTTCACAGAGTTTTGGTATCTACTCAACACTGGAGGAACGTGGGCAGTCTTATATTTCTTGGCCACGAAATACACGAATTTATTCTTCGTGTCAATTCGTGAACTTCATGGTTGCCCTTTATTGTACATGAAGAGGCGCTCCTTCCCAAATACCGCCACTTTCCCCTTTGCAAACGCTCAGCCGGGAGAGCAGGGTGTTGGTGTTCACTACAATGGCTTTACAATGCAGATTGTATTGTATTTGCCCAGACAACGGTAGAATAGAATGCAGATCGGTGCAGATTTTTTGTCTTTCTTCTTGCTATGAGCTTTGAATCTCACCAGACAGCCATGAATCCAGGTAATGTCAACCAGAGTGACCTGCGAAAATCAATACAGTTCAGTTTCAGCAGTGTTCTATCGGTTGACACTTTCGTGCCCGTCCTGGGCTGGCTCAGCCAGAGCCGAGAAGCAGTGTTATTGGAACTTCCTATCTTGGTGAAAAGCTTGGCCATGCTGCACGCAAAGCAAGTAAATCTGGTATAATGCCAAGACAGCGTCGGCAAACAGCGCCGTTGTGTCTCACAGCCACACATTGCCGGATGCATTTTGGTGTTATGGCACCATAATGTCCATCAACATTGAGGATCAATTTGACAATGAACTCGCGAGATATTGCTCGCGGGGCTATCAAAGGTTCCGCTTACAACATAGCTGCATCGATGATTACCCTCCTCCTCGGCTTCACGCGCGCCGTACTGCTGGCGCGCCTGTTGCTGCCGGCGTATTTCGGCATAGTGGCTTTGGCCTTGGTGTTTCTGAACCTCGCCGGCCAACTACGCGCTTTCGGGCTGGATGCGGCACTCATCCACAAGAAAGAGGCCGGATCAGAAACGCTGCCCACCTATTTCACCCTGCGCATGAGCAGTCTGCTGCTCAGCTTAGTGCTATTTGTCGCCGCCATACCTCTGATCACGCCTTTTTATCCAGAAGCGACAGCCCTCGGAGCGGTCATGTTGGCCTTGGCAGGCATCGAACTGGGCAAGGGGTTCAACACCGTTCAAGAAACTTTGTTGAGCAAGCAGCTATCATTTCGGCCCCTCGCCGTGACAAATGTGATAGCTTCAGTTACCATGACCATTATTGCGCCCTGGCTGGCCTGGCGAGGTTTTGGCGTCTGGGCGCTAGTCGCCGAGCGAGCCAGCGGCATGGTCGCTCGTTGGTTTATGGTCTGGATTGTCTACCAACGTTGGCGACCCCGCTTCGGCTGGAATCGCCACATAGCCGGCTGGTTCTGGCGCTACGGCCGGGCGGTCTGGGGCGCTGCCACTTTGTCTTACTTCCTGGATCGGTTTGATGATTTCTGGACAGGGACGTTTTTGGGCGCCACACCATTGGGTTACTATTCCCGTTCCTATGAATTCGCCCGCTATCCCCGGCGCGTGGTGGCCAATCCCCTGATAGTGGTCTTTTTACCTACTTTTGCCAAATTACAAGCGGACCGCACGCGGCTTTCCAAAGCCTTCTTCCGCATGATGAGCTTAATGGTGCGATTCGGGTTTTGGTTAGCCATAGTGTTGATATGGACAGCTCCAGAATTCATCAAGCTCTTCTTAGGAGCAAAATGGTTGCCCATGCAATTGACCTTCCAACTTATGATCGTTTACATTTCCATCGATCCGCTCATGGCCGGAATGCACCAACTACTTTTAGCAGTAGGGCGTCCCATTGTCATCACCAAAGTACGCATCTGGCAATTGCTGCTTTTCGTGCCATTTGTCATCGGGTTAGGTACAGTCAAAGGGATCGCCGGCGTGGCTTTAGCAGCGGATATCATGGTCTTACTGGGAGCATGGCTACTTTCCCGCCAGTTGCACCAATGCGTCGATTTCTCCTGGCGCATATTATTGTTCTGGCCACTGATCGGCGTGTCAGTCAGCAGCGGCATAGTTGTTTTATCGCATCCCCTCTGGCAAAATATGCCTGTTATTACTCTCTTTTTAGTTAAAATCGGGTTGATTTCCAGCGGTTATTTGATCGTCCTTTTCAGCGCGGAGAGAGAACAGATACGTGCTGGTTTGAAGATATTGCGCCGTGCCTGGCGACCGGATGAATCACCCAAGGAGGAACTATGAAAGTAAGTGCTATCATTCCTGCCGCCGGCATTGGATCACGGATGGGCGCACCAACGCCCAAACAGTTCTGGGTGGTCCATGACCGGCCGCTCATCGTCTATACCCTGCAGACGTTCGTGGAAAGCGATTTCATTGCCGAGATAGTGGTGCCCACCGCGGAAAGTGGGCTGCCAATGTTGCAAAATATGCTGCGCCGCTTCCGGTTGGACGGCAAAGTGCGGGTTATCTTGGGCGGCTCTTCGCGCCATTACTCTATCCACAACGGCTTGTTGGCGCTATCTCCGGCGGATGTCGTCATTGTCCATGACGCTGTGCGCCCTTTCATCTCGGCTGATATTTTCCAACCACTGGCGGAAGCAGCCCAGAAGTATGGTGCGGCGGGCACCGTGATGCCGTTAGTGGACACTGTCTTGGCTGTCACGCCGGACGGTTTCATGAAGGAAAGTTTGGCCCGGCCACTTTATCGGTCCAGCCAGACGCCGCAAGCGTTTCGCTACGACCTGTTGAAAGCGGCGTATGCGCAAGCTGGCAAGGAAGAGATGCGTCACGGCAGCGAATGTTTGGAACTGGCCCGGCGCGCCGGGGCGAAAGTTAAGCTGTTGCCCGGTTCCCCTTTCTTTTGGAAAATTACTTACAAGCCAGATATTTACACTGCTGAGCGGCTGGCCATGGAACGGGCTCGGCAGGTGGCCATTGTCACCGGCGGCAGTCGCGGCATTGGGCGCAAGATCGC
>WFQT01000210.1 GCA_015486895.1 Anaerolineae bacterium | reverse complement strand
CGGATGGAGAGTACATCTTCGTAGACGGCACCGGCGTCGGGGACATAGGGCCGGCGGTCATTCACGACAGGGAAATCCTCAGCCGAGATGGTTTCGTGATCATCGGCGTGCAGTGGGATCAAGCCACCGGTAGCCTGGTTCCGCCTATTGATCTTGTCTCTCGCGGCTTCGTTTACCTACGGGAATCTGGCCCGCTGATGCAAGAAGCACGGCAGCGGTTGGAGAAAGTTTTAGATCAATTCGGCCCCGGCACCAGTAAGCGAAAGCTTTCCGAAACATTACGGGCTAACTTGCAGCGCTTCCTCTTCCAGCAAACAAGCCGCCGCCCCATGATCATCCCGATGATCAATTACATCTAATGCCACCCTTTAGCACCTTACCAGTGAAATTCTTGTACGCTGGACGGAAATTTAACGCAGGGCCGCAAAGACGCGGAGCCACAAAGGTTTTATCTGTTTCTCTGCGTCTCTGCGACCCTGCGTCGTCTTTTTAGTTCCGGCCTACCCAGATTAAGTAATTACCGCCTAAAAAAGAAAGAGCGGCTCCTTTTGGAGCCGCTCTTTTCATTAAAGGTAACACGTGCATTAGTGCACAACCAAATTCAATAAGACCAACACGGCAAACAAGACAATAGCCAGTGTACCCATCTTTCTCAAATCATAGTACACGTAACCATACTCCTTCACAAAATTGACAGCCTGTGCTTTCACTTGCTGTCGGCGTGCCCGGCGTGCCCGTGCCGCCGGAAAAGTTCCCGCGGAATCTGCCCCTAAAGCAGGAGTAGCAGGAGTAGCAGGAGTAGCGGGGGCAACAGGGGCTCTGGTTGAGACTTGCTTCTTTGCAGACGTCTTTTTCTTCGCCGTCGTCCGCCTTTGTGTTTTACGCTTTTTCTTTGCCATAACTATCCGTTTCCCCCTCCAGTATGATGTTCATTGTTTACACATGATTATATAACGGCACTTGCCCCAGGTCAACTCTCACTCCCGGCGACTTGACGGCTCGTGGTTCATTATCTCATTGGCCCGCATGAACAATCATGTCAGCAACCACGTGGCCATCCGCCGCCCATTTGCCCTGGATAGAAACTAACTGGCCTGCCTGAAACGCCAAGTCACCGATCACCAACGTCTGCTTGTTGACCTCGACATCCATATCCGCCACCTGCCAATAACCCAAGTAACTTTCCTTTGGCATCTGCTGCACGATACCGCTAAAATAGACAGCAGGCTTGGCCTCAACGCGCACAACTTGAGCGTACATCGCACTGTCCGATTGAGGTACAGCACCAACATCTACCCATGCTCCCACACGGGCTACACCGTACTGCTCGTCAATTGCGCTCTGCTGATCAACCACGGTTTCCTTCAAGTCACTAATCTGCCCCCGGGAGTCTATCACTGCGACTTGCCATAGTTGTTCCTTCGCTGACAAACGGCGCATGCTGTTCACCCAGCCGGAAAAATGGACCATTTGTCGCTTATCCAAAGCTAAAGCTAACATCTTCGCCTCAACATGGCCGTTTCCTTCCTGCTTAGCCTGCACGTCAACTACCTGGCCAACCTGGATATGGTCGCGAACCACTGTGGCGGGGGTCATATCTACCCGGAGGCCATCAATCAGCCACCAATCACGGTGAATCTCCTGGACAGTGCCGCTAAAAGAAACCTCACTGGCAATATCGGCGGGGTTAAGAATCACAATCCGGCGAGCCACCAAGCCATTAACTGTTTCTTCCGCCTCCACTTGAACCGGGGCGTTAACCACCGGCGTGCCCTCAATTCGAGTACCTCCGGTTACCCTAACCCTGCTGCCGCCGATAACCCAGTAGTCATGATGTATCTCCTCAATCGCCTGCCTGAATTGAAATTTGCGCCGTTGACTGGTCGGGGATGTGATAACTTTGATGTTATAAGCTCGAACCTCGCCGGAGGGACAGGTAGCAGCCACGCTCACCCAGGCCCCAACAACCGCTTCTCCGACGCCCTGGTCGATTTGACAACTCTTATCTACTAGCAGCGGCACGTCATTAACCTGCCACTGTCCCAAAACCTGCTCCGGCCGCTCAGTGACCAGGCCTACAAAAGCACAGTGAGGCACAGCGACGAAGTTTCCCTCTGCGCCGGCAGAATGATCCCTGGCCTCAACAATAAGGACACCCGCGACGAGCGGTAGGAGCAAAAGAATCCAAACCCAGCGTGAGCGAAATAAACGATTCATTATCAGGTTCCTCAATATACTTGCTACTGGAGTCTGGCAAAAATGACATCTTAGGCTCGACCTCACTATCTTTACCACGGATTAACACAGATTTTTTTCTTGCATTTCAAACCAAACCCGGGAATTCCCGGGTTTTTCCGTGGCTAAAATAAAAACGCCAAAGCCCAGTTGCTAAAGCGACATAGCCGGCTCATCATGCATAAAGCAAGCAATAATGTCCCGCCCCCTTTTCCGGGTAACGCGGCAATTGCCCCGGCCTAATCAGGCCAAGGAAATAATATTAGTATAACACAAAACAGATATTGAGACAACCTGCCCAGCAGATTTATCAGTATCCACCTCAAAAATAGTTGTCAGTTGGTAGAAATAGCCCAGATGGGTGACCACAAGGGTTCGCCCCTACTTTTTGAACAGATAAACGCCAGGCAACCTCCGGCTTGGAATGACAATTCGTGCCTGCCGCTTACGAATAAAGAGCTAAACACTGGCGTTTTTGGTTTTAGCCATAGATTTTCGCCAGGCTCCAGTAAAGAGGACAATGCCCAGCAAAAAAGGGCGACCCCATAGCTGGGATCGCCCTAGTGGTACCCTCTGTGAGAAACGACAAGCTTTACGGTTGCGCTTCCTTCAAAGCAGCGTTAGCCTTCTGATTCAAGTCGTCCAAGGTAGATTTCACGTCGGCGCCATCCATAATGGCAGACATAGCTTGCCCCACATAGTTGCGGGCGACATCATAACCGGCGACAGGCGGTTCCGTCTTGCCGTACTGCAGCAAGTCAAAAGCTGACTTATATGGCGGCAGCTCCTTGAATAAATCACCCAATTCCGCCGCTGTGGACTTGCGCACTGGGAAGTAATTGCTGATGCGCACCCAACGAGCCTGTTGCTTCGGTTCCGTGAACCATTTCAAGAAGAGCCACGAAGCCAACTGCTTTTCCGGCGTGCTCTTGACAATACTAATGCTGGCGCCGTAAATATTGACTACCGGGTTCTTCGTGGTGTGAGGCAATGGAGCAATACCCCATTGGAACTTGGCACCCGAATCCACGGCCTTCTTGTAATAAGGCAAGCCGGAAGATGAGCCAATCGTAAAGAGTAACTTACCGACACCAAAGTCAGACTGATCACCGTAACGCTCGGTGACCACGCCAATGCACCCTTTCTTGGACAGGTCCTGCAGCAATTGCATAGCAGCAATTGCTTCCGGAGAATTGTAGGTATAAGCCGATTGATCGGCATTCATTACATCACCGCCACGGCTGAAGACCATAGAAGCAAAACGAGAAGCGTCGATGGAAAGCTCATAGCCCAACGGCTTGGCATCAGCCGGGCCCTTGGAATACGGAGTCTTTGCGGCCTTACACACTACCTCAGCCCATTTATCCCAACTGGTCGGCGGCTTGTCATAACCAAGCTCCTTCAGCCAGTCCATGTTGTAATACATGATCTCCACAGAGCGATTGGGCGGGAAACCAATACGCATACCCTTGAATTGCTTGCTAATATCCTGATTGATGAACGCGGGGAAGTAATCATTCAGGACATCCGTAGTCAAGCCATACTTCTTGCTATTCATGTACGGGGTCACATCAACTAAAGCTCCGGACAGTTCATAAGAAGCAGCCTGATTCTGATAAGCCACTACTAGATTAGGCATCTCACCGGCGGCGATAGCAGCTAACATCTTCTTGTAGATATCACTGTAACTGCCTTGATACTCGCCTTTTACCGTGATGTGCCAGGGATTGGACTCATTGAAGTCCTTGATCATCCCTTGTAGACCCTTCTCCCGGGCTCGAGAGTGCTGATACCAATAGGTTATTGTTTGGTTAGACGGATCGATTTTGCTGATCGCATCCAACGGTGCTTTTGTAGGCGCCGGCGCTTGCGTCGGTGCCGGCGCTTTTGTCGGTGCCGGCGTAGCCTTCGGGCCACAAGCAGCCAATAACATGGCAACAATCAACAACAGCCCCATAAAAATAGCGAACTTCCTGCTTTTCATTTGAATCTCCTCCAATGGATTAAATAGTGTCAATGCTCACTACATTGACAACAGAAAACTCAACACGACAAGACAATAAAAATGCTCTCAGTAATCACCTCCTTTCAAGGCATTCACAAAGGATCACCCCTTCAAGCCAGACGTGGCGATACCTTCCGTGAACTGTTTCTGCACAAAGAAGTAAACGATCAACACTGGAATAAGAGAAATGGCTGCTCCCGCCATCATAAACTGTAATTCCGGGCCAGCTTCAGTGATAAACGTATACAACCCTACAGCAATAGGACGCCAGGTCTTTTGGAAAGTCACAATTAATGGCCACTGCAGGGCATTCCACGAGCCCAAGAACGCAAAAATAGTCACCGTTAACAACGCAGCCTTCGACAACGGCAATACGACAGCATACAAAAAGAGAAAATGTCCGGCACCGTCAATCAAAGCGGCATCGAAAAGCTCGCTGGGAATTTGGGCGAAAAACTGCCGCAACAAGAAAATGTTAAACGCACTGGCCATAAACGGCACAGTCAAGGCAGGCAACTTGTCGATCCATCCCAACGAGCGGATCGTCAGGAAGTTTGGAATTAAAGTTACCGATTCCGGAATCATCAAAGTCGAAAGGACTAAAGTGAAGAATACATCTTTACCGAAGAACTTCATGCGGGCGAACGCATAAGCAGCTAACGTAGAGAATACCAACTGCCCGGCAACAGTCACCAGGGCCATAATAACGCTATTGCGGAAGTAAAGGCCAAAGTTAGCGTTATTCCACGCTTCTAAGTAATTGGCTAAGCTAATGTGACTGGGTAATACCCGGCGCAACATCATTTCCCCTACCGTCATAAAAGAAAGAGAAAGCATCCATAAAAAGGGCAAGAGAGAAATTACTGCCCCAAATATTAGGATCAAGTACATGAGCCACCGTACAGTATTGACTCGCATTCTAAGGCTTTCTCGACGGATGTTCGCTGTCGTCATCCTGCTCTCCTTACTCTTAGCTACTGGGCCCTATCGTTTTTGGCATGGTTCAAAAGAGCTATTCCCCATCTTGACAAAGCTACTGAGTCATGGCGGCTGGCTAAGCCACGGAATGACACAGAATTACACGTAAAATTATTGTCTTCAGCCTTTTCTGTGCCTTTCCGTATTATTCTACGGTCTTCTTTCCGACCCTATTTATCAAGATTGTTTCGATCCAAAATGAACCATGCCGCGTTTTTTACTTTAACCACAGAAAAACTCAGGACTTCACAGACTTGGGTCGAAAAGCAAAGGAAAATCTGTGTCAATCCGTGCAATCTATGGTAAAGACAGTTAGGTCGACCCTAAAACGTCATCCTCGCCAAACTCCAGTTAGCTATAAAAAACCTTGCGGCCAAAGACCCGGTTCTGCAGAATGGTCAACAATAAGATCACGGCAAACAGCACAAAGGCAATAGCCGAGGCGTAACCATAACGAGTAGCATTAAAGAACTGATCGAAAATGACAATGCTAACAGTATCCACAGTACCCAACGCTGCCGGAACACGCATCACGTAAATATGATTAAACGCCTTAAAGGTGCCAATAACGCCAATCATGGAAAGGAAAAAAGTAGTCGGCGAAAGGAGCGGTAGCGTGATTCTCCGAAAGAGCACCCATTGATTGGCCCCATCAATTTTTGCCGCCTCGTATAACGTATTGGGAACATTACCCAGGCCAGCCAGAAAGATGACTGTGTAGTAGCCAAAGAACACCCAGGTGTTATACAAAATAATGGAAACCATCGCCATACTGGGACCGCCAAGCCAGACCGGCAAGTGAAATCCAAACATGTTAGCAATGATGACATTGATGGGAGACGCTTCAAATAACCATTTCTGCGCTGGGATGCCAATCGTAGTAATCAAGCGATTCACCAACCCTTCCGGGCGGGGAGTGAAAAGGGTTGTAAAAACCGCCGCAGTGGCAACGGAGGGAGCAATATAAGGCATGAAAAAGAGCATACGGAACAGTTCCTGCCCCCTAATTTTTTGGAAGAGAATGTAAGCAAGAACTAACGAAATGGCTAGTTGTAATGGAATGGTGCCGATGGAATAGTAGACTGTGTATAAAAAGCCGTTAAAGACCTTCTCGTCCCCACTGTGCACCATGCCTATCAGCCCGTAAACAGCAATCCATAGGCCTATTAAAATTGCCAACCAGCGTATGATACGCATGGTTAGTTTTCGACCGGCACTGATATCACAATTAGATGGCCGAATATAGTCTTCCCATAATAACCAGGCTGCCAGGAAAATAATTACACCAAATAAAAAGATAAAAAACGAAATGGGATCGCCGATAGCCTGCGTATAATTCCCAGCCCCTAAGTAACGTCCAGGTGTGACTCGCCAGCGATGTAAACTGATGTAAAAGGCATACAGAACAGGAAGGAAACCAAAAGCTAAGAGGATAAAGAAGGCAGGCGAGAGAAAAAGATACGCCTGGAAAGTCTCTCCCCAATGCTTGTGGCGGTAGCCTTTACTCATGACGGTGAAAAGGTAAGCACCGACTAGTATGGCCACAATAAACCCCACAATCCAAAAAAACAGGGCTCCGCCCAGGCCGGTCATCTTACGAAAGGGGCCAATACTGCCACCTAAGAAACCCTTGGGGCCTCCAATAACACCCTTCCAGGTCAATACGGCAAAAACCAGTCCCACCAGAAAACCAGAAAGAATGACCGTAATGCCCTGCCAAAAGGGTACCCCATCCTCAGCAGCATGACGGGAGAGGTGGATCTGTGAACTCCTTGCCGAGGGCATATGCACCTCCTTTTTCAGTATCATACAGCAAAGGGTAACTCTAAGCAATGATAACTGAAATGCCTACAACACCACCTTTCAATTTTAACCGCCTTGCGAGACTTCGGCAAATTGCTCGCGAGGGTATTTATTCCTGCCAAGGCCGTATTAAAGGCAATAATCGCCGTCACCAACCAGCCACTTCTACCCTTATACCCAAAAAAGGGTAAGCCGGAAATTTCCGGCTTACCCCTCAACTCGCTGTCACTTTTCAGACTGCGTCCTTGTTACTTCGGCATGCCCGCCAAAGCATTGTAAGTGGGCAACGGGTCCCAATTCGGCCCGACAATACCCCACTGTGCCTTCTCAGTGCCATTAGCCACCACCCGGAAGTTCAAATTCCAAAGGAAAGCAGGCCCCACGAAACCCCAGTTGCGCATCATCTGATACGCTTTCACCGTCCACTCCGCCTGCTCCTGGTACGTATTATCATTAGCATAGAGATAACGATTATCGAAAGCGCCGCCAGCCGCCCAGCCGAACTCCGTGGGCCAGATCCGTTTGCCGCCATCGCCGTACTTTAGCATAATGCTGCGATACCCTTCCATGGTAGAACGGAAGCTCCAAGAATGGTGCGGCGAATCACATGGCCCGGTGAAACTGGAGTGCTGCTCTGTAATGAACTGGCATGCTGCTGCACCACCACGAACCCAAGGCGCCACGTTATAGCCACTGGGGTGAGCACCAATGGCATCGCTATAGTAGCGCAAACCATTGCGATACATCCCTGCCAGGTAAGTAAAATCATCCATAGCAGCCGGAGGCGGAGCGCCGGTGGGCGTCAAAGCGCCGCTGACCACCACCATGCTGGGGCAAGCCGCCTTGATAGCCTTGTATGCAGGTTTCAGCAAAACCATGTAAGCAGCAGGATCAATCTGTTGATTTCCCCATTCATAGTGCAAATTTTGCTCGTTCCAAACCTCGATCGCTTTTACCGACGAGCCACAGTAATGGCCGGCCAAAGCACCTAAGAAATCAGCTAAATCCTGCGGGTTGTTGGGTGGTCCGCCAACGCTAAGGTCACCACCAGGACGGGCCCAATTCGGCGCAGAGACCACGCTTAATAACAGTTTAGTACCAGCATTGTTGGCAGCCTGGACAACAGGCTCCAGCGGCCCGAAATCTCGGTGGCCATGGCTGGATTCGTAACGCTTCCACTCTACTTGCTGTTTGACCCAGTGGAAACCCATCCTAAGGGTCATCTCCATCACCTTCGGTGCCTGGCCATTATCCACCATGTGTGCCTGAACCCCATAGTCAAAATATCCAGCCGCCACAGCACGCGGCATCGGCGTCGGCTCCGGTGGTATATTCTTAGCCACCTGGACGCTACTCACGGGGCCAGTTGCCTTGACCAATTTTCCTAACACCCAGCCAGGTTTGTCATTGAACTGGATCTGCCACCAACTGCCTTCTTTGTTCTTACCGATGACCTTATACGTGTCCCCGGCCTTGGCCTGTCCTATCTTGCGGTAGTTGATAGAAGGTCCTTCTCGGATATTAACATCGTTATTGAAGGAAACGTATGCAAATTCCGGGGTTGGGGTAGGCGTCGGGGTCGCCGTAGCTAACGGCACCGGCGTTGCCACCTCCACAGCCAACGTTGCCACCGGCACACTATCACCGTTACTATCCACGATAGCCGCTTTAATGACCAAACTGCCGTTTTCCGGCGCTTTCCATTGATAAGCAGCCCGGGCCAGCCCCGAAGTCCCACTACTTAGTGTCTTACCATTGCTTTGCACCGACCAGGAGAGGAGATACTTACCGGTAGCGGGCTGCGACAGATTGTCCTTGATAAAGCCGTACAAAACATTCCAGGTAGCCGGATTGACATTAAAGGTCATCAAGCTGCGCACCCCTACGTTATTGATGCCAAACCGGCGCAGCAAGTTGAGTTTGTGGGTCAAACTATCCCCGTCCTCCAACCAAACACCTCGCTGCTGACCACTATCATCCACGTAAGTATAACTGTATTGTTGCAAGTCCGCGTCGAAGTCCAAGGGCGAGGAAAGCCGTCGGCCGGCCAGCGAGACCTCAATTGTTTTACCTGGTGCCACTCCGCCTCCCTTGAGCTGGATGTGACCGCTCAGGAGGGCTAAGGCGTCGCTATAGTCCAAAGGCAGAAAGTAGTTACCAGCTTTCTCCACATTCATGGCCGGCAACACTATAAGTAGCTTACGTCTGTTGACTTCGCCAACGCTCCAGCGCAGCAAAGCAGTAATCATGCCATCTGTGTGATAAGCTTCTGGATCCATCGGTGCCGGAATCTCCAGCAAGTCCGCCGCGGCGCCTAAGTCACGCCAATTATAACCACCAGTATCCCAACGATCGGCAGCTACCTGTCGCGGTGACTCAACCCGCACAGCCAAGAGCTTACCTTCCTTGTGCAGCCGCTCTGCCAACCGCCGGATGAAAGCGACATAGTCAGGACGTAAATCTGGATCGACACCTTTGTAAGCAATAACAACACCAGGATAGCCATTTTCGGTAAGTAGCTTGCTAATAGCCTCAATATTAGCATCTTGCCAATCCTTTTGCGTGATGACGTTATAAACCAAATCCGTGCGCACCAGGCCATTGTCGTCCCAGTTGCGAATGACCGGCCAGACCCGGTAGCCAGCGCCACTCCCCGACGCGGGCAAAGCCCCCCCGGTAATGGCACCATTCCCGGCCAACGAGAGGCCAAAAGCATTAACGTCAGTAATACTATTCTTGGCAGTAGCGGGCAGCGATGCATCGGCGGGTAGATCCACATACACCGCCTTTCGTCCCGCAGCCGAGGCTTGCATAAGCATGAAGTTCGCCGGTGTCGTGCGCAGTACTGCTTCCACTTGGTGATCCTCAGCCACAAAATGGCTAGGCAACCAGTGCCATGTGTTAGCTGAAACATCCCACATATACAAGTCTATGGTCTCGGGGGAGCGCACATCTGTTCCAACGGGGATAATCAGGTAAGAAAGCTGCGGTATTTCACCATGTACATTCAGCGCGTAAAGAGGGCTTTCCGAGACCAAGTTATCTTTAGCTAAAGCCTCCGCAGCCACTCGATATGGCTTACCGGCACTACCATTCAGGAAACGATCCTGGCTGATAACATTCAGCTTGACTTTAAACGGCGCGGCAATGCCCTGGGAAGGAAACTCAACCCGAGTGCCGTCCTTCACGGCAACAGCCCCCCCACTTGTCCCAATGGAAACATAGCCAATTTCCTGAACACGGCGGCCAAGGCTAATAGGGGGAACCAATAAAGCAATCACCAAAGCAATAAGCAGCAAGAGCAAAGCAATAACATGCAGTTGGTTGCTTTTCTTGCTGAACCATGTTTCATTCTGCTGTACGCTATCCGGCATACTCCTTTAGCAACTCCTTTCCAGTATTTTTCGTATCTACACAATGAGATTCTTATTTTCTCTACAAGACAATCTCTCCAGGGATTATACCGGTTGCATAAAATAGAGAAAAAACGTCACTACTCAGCCTCTCCAGCAATTGGACGCTGATTTTCGTCGATCCTTTCTGGTTTATTCGCTTTACCTGCGGGTATCAGCGTTAAATCTGCTTTATCTGCGTCCTATTTGCTCAAGGCTGAGCAGTTACGAAAAAAGGCGCGGTTCAAAAGGGCCTTTTCACATCTTTACAAGTCTTCTGAACTTCAGAGCGAGCCAGGCCACAGAATAACACGGAATTTCACTGAATGTCCTCTGTATTCAGCCTTTTCTGTGTCTTTCCGTGGCTTTTTTCTGCCCTATTTGTAAAGATCGATTCGCTTTGAAGTGAACCATGCCCGAAAAAACAATGCCAGGGCAGCCTATCCTCTTTTATGGCTGGCAGCTTAACGCCTTATATGAGACGTATAGCCCGTGAGAAATCGAGAACAATTTATTGTAACACAATAGCCAGGGCCAAGCAAAGTAGAAACGAAACGTGCCTCGCCTTTACAGGCCAACCATTGCCAGCCCGGAAGCGGTTGCCAGATGCATGAACCAGCCCGGGAAAATGCCTAGGAGCAAAATCCCCACTAAGCTGATGATCAGGGCAACCCTGGTCGGCATTGCCACCGGCACCGCTTCGGCGTCTTCGGTTGCGGGCACGAAGAACATATGCTTAACGATCCTCAAGTAGTAGCCCATAGCCACTACAGCATTCACAACAGCTATGGCTGCCAGGATATAGAACTGGTTGGCAATAGCAGCTCCAAAGACCAACAACTTGCCCACGAAACCCCCTGTAGCCGGCACACCGCCCAGGCTCAACAAAATAATGAAGAAAATTGCCGCTAAGAACGGCGACCGTTTACTCAAGCCATCATAGTCTTCAAACGCCGACGAGCCAAGGTGCTCCTCCAGCGCCGCCACGGCAATAAAGGCACCGGCATTAGTAAAGGCATAAGCCAGCAGATAGAACAACACACCGCTGACACCATCGAAGGAAGCAAAGCGAATACCACCATTAAAAGCTACTAATCCCATCACAATGTAACCCGCTTGAGCAACGCTGGAGTAAGCCAGTAATCGCTTGACGCTGGTCTGACGCAAAGCCACAAAATTACCAACGGTCATGGTTAAAACGGAAAGTGCATACAACAACGCTACCCAGTCTACCTGGATGGAGGGTAAAGCGATGAGAAAAACGCGAATCATCAAGGCGAAACCCACCGCTTTCGACGCCGTCGATAGAAAAGCAGAGACCGGCGTGGGAGCACCATCGTAAACGTCCGGCGCCCACTGATGGAACGGTACTAAAGAGGCCTTATAACCAAAGCCTACCGTCAAGAAGAGCAGCGCCGGGAAAAGCAACCAATGGTAGCCAGGGAAAGACTTTCCAGCCGCCAAAGTCTTAGCAATCACCGCCAAGTCTGTCGTGCCGGCCAGCCCGTATAACAAAGACATGCCGTAGAGCATCACTGCCGAGGCTATAGATCCATACAGGAAGTATTTGATGCCCGCCTCATTGGAACGCTTGTTCTCCCGCACAAAACCGGCCAACACATAGGATGTAATGCTCAAGAACTCCATTCCCAAATAGACCATGATCAAGTCAATTGCCGAGACAGCCACAACGATAGCTAACGTCACCGAGAGAAGTAGTGCATAGAGCTCCCCCAAAGCCCGGGTACGGCCGGGAAAGTAGTCCATGGCCGCCAACACTACCATGAACATAACTACTTCCCCCACAAGCTGGAAGAAATAAGCAAAAGAATCAGCCGCCATGGTCCCAAACACCGCTTCTTTGTGACCCAACAGCCAAAAAGAGGCAATCATCGCCAGCGCCAACCCGCCCAAGGTCCAATACGGCAAGCTCTTCTGCCAACGGCGTTTACCGAACAGGTCCAACGCCAACACGAAGAACGCCGCAACTAACAAGATAAACTCCGGGGAGAGCAAATAAAGTTTATTTAGCGCAAACAAAGGAGCCTTCCATTCTCATTATCATGAAAATATCGCGTCAACATGACGGATTCTGAACCTGTCTGCTCATTTGATCATAGACAGAATGTTAAGCGAAGCCTGATTAAGGAAGTTTAACACCGGCGTCGGATAGAGGCCGATGAACACCATAATCAGGATTAGCGGCCACATTGTCACCTTTTCGTAAGCCATCACGTCGGACAGTCTGTTGCCCCACCGTTCCTCGTTGAACTCTCCTAAGAAGACACTTTGAACAATCCGCCATAAGATGTAAGCAGCGGTTAAGATAACCCCCAGTACGCCAATAATAGCCCAGATGCGCACGATATCAAAGGCACCCCGGAAAACAAGGAATTCAGACCAGAAACCGGCCAGGCCAGGCAAACCAAGAGCTGCCAGACCCGTGACCATAAAGAGCCCGTAGTAGTACGGCGTCTTGGCACCCAATCCGCCAAAGAGGCTCAAGTCCCGGGTGTGCGCCCGTTCATAAATGATACCGACCAGGAAAAATAAACCACCAGTGATAATGCCGTGGTTGAACATTTGCAGCGCGGCACCGTTCAGGGCCATAGCAGCACTGTTGGGGTTAGAAAAAATGGCACCAGGACGCAACGCTGCCACACCAGCACCGATACCCAGCAGTACATATCCCATATGGCTCACCGACGAGTAAGCAATCAACCGCTTCAGGTCACTTTGAGCCATACAGACAAAGGCACCATAAACAATGCTAATAACACCCAAGGCCACAACCACTATGGACCACTTAATGAAAGCCTGTGGCAGGATGGGCAACAGAACACGCAAATAGCCGAAAGCACCCAACTTTAGCATGACGCCGGCCAACATCACCGAGCCGGCCGTCGGCGCTTCCGTATGGGCATCGGGTAACCAGGTATGAAATGGCCAGGCGGGCAACTTAATGGTGAAACCCAGGAAAATGGCAAAGAAAGCCAAACTCCCCAACAAAATATTATCCTTAAACGGGTGAATCTGGGACAACTGGACGATGTCAAAGGTGCCTGTCTTCAAGTAGAGACCTATGAAAGCCAGCAACATGAAAACCGAACCGGTCAGAGTGTAAAGAAAGAACTTAACAGCAGCATAAAGTCGATTCTTGCCGCCCCAGATACCAATGAGAAGGTACATGGGGACCAATCCTACTTCCCAGAACAGGTAAAACAAGATCAAGTCCAGGGAAAGGAACACTCCCAGCATACCCGTTTCCATGAACAGGAAGAGGAAAAAGTACTCTTTTATCCTGGTGTGAATCACCCTCTTGGAGTACCAAAGGGAAAGGGTGGTTAGCAGGGCAGTCAAGAACACCAATGGCAAGCTCAAGCCATCGGCCCCAACGTGGAAATGGACGTTAATTTGGGGGATCCACATGACATTCACCTGGTAAGCCAGCCCCCCTGTGGCCAAGTGGCTTACGCCGTAATCCCAGGCTAAGTAGCAAACCAGAGCCAACGGCAGCAAGCTTGCCCAGATAGAAAAATTCTTGATCTGGCGCTCTTGCCTTGAGGGGATCAAGAGCACAATTAACGATGCCAATAACGGCCAGAAGAGAATGATGTTAAGGATCCAAGCATTAACACTCATGAAACGTCCTCCTGGATGCAACCCCTCCCGGGGCCGCAAAATGACCTTCAAAGATTATTATCTCTGTCCACAGTCCAACCGGCCTCAACCTCAAAGCCAGTCACTTTGCCTCAAATAATAAACAAATCCGCGCCCAACAAGATAACCAATGTCAACAGAATAGCAAATAGGTAATTCTGCACCTGTCCGGTCTGTATCTGGCGCATCCACTGACCAAACCAGTTGGAAATTGTCGCCACCCCATTGACAATTCCTTCGATAATGACCCCATCGAAGAAAGAATGCAACCAACGGGCCACCACACGGGCCAGATATCCGACACCGTTGACAATACCGTCAATAACAACCTTGTCAAAGAGTGCCAACGCTTTCGCCAGCCAGATAGCGAAAGCGATCACAGTAGCGCTGTAAAGCTCATCTAGCCAATACTTGTGATTTAAGATAGTCCACAACGGCCCCAATGGCTGCTCCAGAGGATCTGGGTCACCGGCTTTCATGGGGCGCCAGCCGTAAATAAGCCAGCCGAAGAAAATACCACCTAACACGACAGAAAAAGATACCAGCAGTGGCCCCACGTAAAATGGTTCCGGTGCAGCCTCTAAGTGCAAGAACATCATGTAAGGCGCAATAAAATGATGAAATGGATCGTTCACCAACCGCCCAATGGCCGGGAAACTTTTCGGGATGCCAAACCAACCGCCGGCCACGGCAGCGATGGCAATAAGCACCAGAGGGGTCGTCATGGTTCCGGGGCTCTCATTGGCGTGAGCTGCCATAGCCGTTCGAGGCTTACCGCAAAATGACATGCAGATTTGCCGGGTAGTATAGAAAGCAGTAAAGAAAGCTGCAGTGGCCAATGTCCAAAAGACCACTAAGTGCTCCGTGCTCCATGCCGAGCCCAAAATAGCGTCTTTAGACCAGAAGCCAGAGAAGAGCAGCGGGAACCCAGAAAGGGAAAGTCCCCCGGCAATGAACGTCCACGCTGTCACCGGCATCTTCCGCAGCAAGCCCCCCATAAAGCGCATGTCATTCGGATCAAACGGAAGCCACAGCTCTTCGTGATGCCCTTCATGCTCCAGGTGGTGATGGGCATGCTCTAGACCGTGAATCACCGACCCGGAAGCGAGGAAGAGCAACGCTTTGAAGAAAGAGTGCATTAACAGGTGGAATATAGCTGCATAATAGGCTCCAATACCCAGGGCAGCAAACATATAGCCGAGCTGAGAAATAGTGGAGTAAGCCAAAACTCGCTTAATGTCAAACTGTGCCACAGCAATGGAAGCGGCAAACAAGGCCGTGAAAGTGCCGATGAAAGCCACAAAGTGCATAGCCCCGTTATTTCCCTCTGCCACCACATAGAAAAGCGGGAAAGTGCGCAATACTAAGAATACACCGGCTGACACCATGGTGGCCGCATGGATCAAAGCAGATACTGGTGTCGGGCCTTCCATGGCGTCCGGCAACCAAACGTGCAGCGGAAACTGCGCTGACTTGCCAATGGCACCCCAAAAGATCAAGACTGCCAGCACCACAGCTACAGGTACCGACCCTGCAATGGGCACGGCCAGTTGCAAACTGGCCAAGTGCTCCAGATTTGCAGCGCTGAAAATTTCCCGGAAGGTCAGACTGCCACTGTAAGCATACAACATCACCATGCCGGCCATCAAGATAACATCGCCGATACGGGTGGTCAAGAAAGCTTTCAACCCGGCTTGATATGCTGATTTCTTTTCAAACCAGAAGCCTATGAGCAGATAAGAACAAAGTCCCATGATCTCCCAGAAGATGAAGAACATGAGCAAATTATCGGCAATGACTAACCCTAACATCCCCGTCGCGAATAGCGCCATGTAAGCAAAGAAACGGCTATAGCGAGGATCGCCTTCCATGTACCCTATGGAGTAAATAGAAATCAATGTAATCAAAGAAGGCACCATAATGAGCATCGCAGCAGAAGGGATATCAATAATCATCCCGCCTTGGTAGACTGTCTGCCCCGCGGGGAACCAGGGGAAAGACAAAATCAGTGGATGCTCCACAATCTGATGAGGATTCCAGATAGCGATGATCACCGCCAGCCAGGATATCAGCCAGGACAAAGACATGGCACCGATCTCTACCCCAGCGCTTACCTTCTTATTCTGGTTTGTGAACAAAACAATGGCCACAAAGGCCAGGAAAGGCAAAAGCGGGATGAGCCAGAGAATAGAACGAACAGATTCACTCATGCGATGACCTCATTTAGCGTTTTGTAGTCTCTAACGGCAACTACAGGAGCTGTTTCATCAGGAAACTACCCTGAACCGTTCATCAACCTTTCAGCAAATCCACTTCATCAACACTGACCGTGTCTCTAGAACGGTAGATCGCAATCACCAGGGCAAGCCCAACCGCCGCTTCGGCAGCAGCAACAGTAATAGCGATGATAGCAAAGACTTGGCCGGCCATGTCCTCCGGGGTAAGATAGCGCCAGAAGGCCAGGAAATTGATATTCACAGCGTTGAGCATCAGCTCAATGCTCATCAAGATTGCAATCGCATTGCGGCGGGACAAAGCGCCGTAAAAACCAATCACAAAGAGCAACGCCGCAACGATAAGATACCAGGACAAAGGAATCATAATTCACTCCTTTCTAGCCATTTATATTTCCCGCTCGCGAGCAAGCACAATGGCCCCCACCAGTGCAACCAGCAACAAAACCGAGGCTACCTCAAAAGGCACGACATATCGTCCCACCAAATCCTGGCCGAGCATCTGGATAGCCCCCGCGGGCACCGGACCAGCCTGCACCGCCGGCCATCGCATTAAGACAGTAATAAAATACAACAGCAAGATAGCCAACAAGAGTGATGCCAACGCCACCCATTTCGCCTGCCGGTTGTGGGATGATGTGCGCTTTCCCATCATGCCGCGGCTTAACATAATGGCAAAGATGATAAGGATAGAAACAGCACCTACGTAAATCATTACTTGCACCACTGCCAGAAAATCCGCTTCCAGCAGCACGTAGAGGCCGGCTACACCGAGAAACGTTGCCACCAGATAAAGTGCACTGGAGAACAAAGTTGGATGACTCACCACCATGAACGCCATCACCAACGTAAAGAGACTAACAACAACAAAAACCACTCGCATTACCATGGTCTAACTCCTTCGCCCTCAAGCAACAACCCGCCGCTTCGGCCGCTCAATTCCCAACCGCAAGGCCCTGCCTAAGAAGCCCAACACCACCAAAATCACCGCCAGGTTGCTAATGAGCAGCAAGCCAGTCTCCCAGAAAGGCGAGAGTCCCAGCTTCAAGATAATAGCGGTGATCATAACCAGAACTAGAGACGTAGGTACTAACACCTTCCAGGCAAAGGACATCATCTGGTCAATTCGCAGGCGCGGCCACGTTGCCCGGACCCACATCATAAAGAAGATAACCAGCGTCGTCTTGAGGAAATAATAGACAAAACCGAGAATAGGCACCTGCTCGGCAAACGGCCCCCGCCAGCCGCCCAGGAAGAACGTCGCAGCGAAGGAAGCAAGAAAAAGCGTGTTCAAGAAGAACGTCAAGAAGAACCAGGCGAACTTGATGCCACCGTACTCGATGTGATAACCGGCCACAATCTCGGAATCCGCTTCTAACAGGTCAAAAGGTGTACGTTCGTTTTCAGCCAAGGCGGTAGTCAGGTAGAGCAAGAACACCGCCGGCATCACCCAGAAAAACCAGCGCCCACCGGCCTGAGCCCCCACTATTTTCTGCAAGGACATGCTGCCAGACACCAAGACAACGCTAACCATCGCCATGACCATGGGCACCTCATAACTGAGTAACTGGGCCACGACGCGGAACCCACCTATCAGGGCATACTTATTATCAGAACTCCAACCGGCCATGAGGGCAGCCATAATGCCGAGGGAACTAACCGCTGTGATGTACAACACACCCACATTCAAGTCAGCACCGCTAACCCCTTTGGCAAACGGGATCACTACCATAACCATGAAAACAGAAAAAACCGCCAGGATAGGAGCAATATTATAGGAAACCCGGTCAGCCGTAGCCGGCGTTATATCCTCTTTCGTCAATAGTTTAATAGTGTCAGCGATAGTTTGCAGCAGGCCATACGGCCCCACCCGGTTCGGGCCCAAACGGTCTTGCACCCTGGCAGCAAACTTACGCTCTAACCACACGATAAAAAGAATGCTCACAATCGCGAACAAAACCAATGAGACTGAGCCGATCACATCCCAAATCAACTGCGTCCAGAAAGCTGAAAGCCCTAAGCTTCCCACCACTTTAATAAACCAGGGCGCAATGGTCTGGGGATCTAAAAGATTCATATAGTACCCCCCTTTTCCCCAAGTGAGCGTCTAGAAATAATCTTCCGTTAGAAATTCAACGCCTGCGAGAAGTTGAATTTCTAAACACAGAATTTTATGGGAAAATCGGATCGAAGATCAGTATAATCTGTGGTCGGAATTACCTTGTTGAGTTACAAAATGAATTCCCGCCAGACTCCAATAAGT
>WFQT01000209.1 GCA_015486895.1 Anaerolineae bacterium | reverse complement strand
CCCAAAGACGGTCATCCAGATAGTAAAGCAGGAATTCTATGAAAAGTCCTGCCAGCAGCGCCAATAAGAGTTCCATGGGGAATGTTAATTTTCTCCGTAGATTGGGCTTGTTGACGCCAATGTGCGGCCCGTCCACCAGGATAACTGTGGCCCCGCGGGCGTAAGCCTCGGGGAAAAAATCTCCGGTTTTCGACTCCAGTACTTTCGTCACCGCGGAAGCTACATCTTGAACAGTTTGTTCGTCGGGGCCGTTAACGTTTACCTTTAACAGCCGATGCAGCTTGCTGGTCTGGGTGCTGCCCTGGATGGCTGTGGCCGAAAGCTGCGCTGTGGAATCGCTCGCTTGCAATTGTTTCTGCACTTCCCGGCTGAACATGCTTCCCTGCACTACTTCGCTCAGGTCGTCAATCAGGTATTCGGCGGTGCGCCAGGTGTAATAACGATCGTAGCTGTAGGCGTCGGGGGAGGTAATCTCCGGTCTGACGCCCACGAGGAAGCGCATTTCGGCGTGGTAAGTTGGCGCTGGGTTCTTGTGAAATGGGATTGTCAGCAACACCAGGCCGATGATAAGAGCGGTTAGCCACCAACGGCGGTAGATGATTTTCCAATATAACTTGAGTTCCATGGCTTTCCTCCTTACGTCGATGATGTCTTCATGATGTTATTGAGGAAATTGAGTATTTCCCTTTTGAAACGAGGCACGGAGAATTGTTCTGCCTGGAGTCGGCAGGTAGAAGGGTCGTAAGATGTGTGGTCAAAAGAGACTAAAACGTCTATTAGGCTTTCCACTGTCTGCTCGTGGAAAAATACGCCGGTGCTGCCTGGCTTAACTGTATCCAGGGCACCGCCCCCCGCATAAGCGATAACCGGCCGGCCGGCGGCCATCGCTTCCACCGGAGTGATGCCGAAGTCCTCCAGGCCAGGGAAAATGAAAGCCCGGCAATTCTGCATTAGTTCCTGTAATTGTTGTCGTGACTGCCGGGGTAGGAAGTGCACAGTTGGTCCGGCTGTTTTCTTTAACGCAGCTTCGTCTCGGCCTTCGCCCACAACCACTAATGGCAAATTCAGCGCTGTACATGCCTGCACCGCTAAGTCAATGCGTTTGTATGGGATCAGGCGTGAGGAAACCAGGAAGTAGTCTGCTGTGGGGTGAGCAAGCGGTTGAAAGATATCCGTATTTACGGGTGGATAGATAATGACGCTTTGCCGGCGATAATACTTGCGGATACGGGCTTGCACTGCCCGCGAAATGGCGATGAAATAGTCTACCCGGTCCGCGGCTAAGCGGTCGAATTGCCGCTGGCTGTGCAAAGTCGGTTGTAGAAGGGCGTTGACCCACCCGCTCAGTTTTTCCCGTTGCCGGTAATCCTGATATTGCCAGAGGAAACGTGTCGGTGTCAGGCAGTAGCTGACGTGGGGGGTTCCGGGTGTTGTGATGACACTATGACTGAAAGCGCTTTTATTGCTAATGACCAGGTCAAAATTGCTAAGGTCAAAGCCCTCAAATGCCAGTGGGTAGAAAGGTAGATACCATTGGTGGTGAGCGGCGATGCCGGGCAGGTGATTCAGCCAGGATGTATGGATTTCCCACTGGCGGTAGGAATGCGGCATGCGCTTTGGATCGTAGATGCTGGTGAAAATGGGTGCTGCCGGGAAGAGCTCTTTGAACACTTCCAGGACGAATTCTGCCCCGCCGATCTGGTTGAGCCAGTCGTGGATGATGGCTACGCTCCATGGTCTTTGTTGCTTGTTCATCGTCTCTTGAACCACTCTGAAAGAATGAAGCTGGTAGCGGATAGGAATAGCAGCGAAATCACGGCAGCCTGGAAGACCGGGGAGACAGCGAGCTGCCGAATAATCAGCCCTGTCCCGATGAGCGCTAAAGCAAAAGGTAGGGAAAGGTATAGCATCAGCCGGGCCGCCAGCTCACTGGTACCGGGGCCGTCCGGCATGGTCAATTGCTTGTTCAGTCGCAGCATGGCGTAGAAAGGGTAGAGCCCGGCAATCATAATGAGCAGCGCACCAGCAGCGAAGCGCATGGGTAAAGCCTCCTACGATAGTGAGCGCCGAACCTGGGCCCGGCGGGTATAGTGGATGGCAACTTGTTGCTCGTAAAGGGATTGCAGACTGGCCCAGCTAAAACCGGTGACGTAAAGCGCGAGGAAGGGTAGTAAAGGCCAGTTACCTTGCTGCCAAGCGATTGAGAAGGTGAGCAGGGCGTACAAGGCTAAGAGCAACTCGCCTAAGATACGACGATCTACCGGAGGAGTATAGCCCCGGCCAAGCCAGCGGTTGTCATCCCCGGCCAGGTTATATTTTGGCGTGCGTCGGAAAGGTGAATTCAGACCTAATGCCCCTTCCAGTACAGCAATACTGTTATTAAGTGCTAAGCCCACGCCAATTGCCATGAGAAATGGCATTGCCATCAAGTGCCATCCCCAGTTGGGGTATAGACGCTTCTGGCTGACGGTGTAGAGCAACAGAGGTCCCAGCCCCAGAAAACCGATAGGGGCTAGGAAAGGTGCCCACGGTAAATGCAGATAGAGCATTGGTAAGAGCAGCACTAAGAGCAGTAAGAGGAAGAGGTGAGAGATATAACCGCTCAGGTGCCAGAAGGCAGCGATTTTCATCGTCCATGGCCAACGATTGTTACGGATGATGCTTCCGGCTAACTTGCGCATCACCTGTACCGACCCTTTGGCCCAGCGAAACTGCTGTTGCTTCCAGGCGGTCATAAGAGGAGGCAACTCCGCTGGTGCGGATACTTCTGGCAGATAGCCTGCTTGCCAGCCGCACAACTGGGCTCTATAGCTCAGATCCAGGTCTTCGCAGAGGGTATCCGCTTGCCAGCCGCCTGCTTCGGCGATGGCCTCCCGACGCCATAAGCCGGCACTGCCATTGAACCCAAAAGGCAGGCCAAAGCGGGAGCGAGCGCCTTGCTCCACGACGAAATGGCCGTCCAGAGCTAACATTTGCGCTTTGGTCAACCAGGAAGCATTGCTATTCAAGTGTGCCCAGCGAGTTTGCACAAAAGCCCAGTGCGGATGTTGTCTGAGCGCTGTCACCGCGCGCCGCACCCAGTCTGTAAGTGGCACAAAGTCAGCGTCGAAGATGGCAATGTATTCCCCGACGGCCGTCGGGAAACCTGCGGCCAAGGCGCCGGCCTTGAAGCCGTTTCGCTCACGCCTCCGAACAATGTCAATCCAATAGCCACGTGTTCGGTAATGAAGGATGTCTCTTTGTAATAAAAGAGTCGTTTCGTCGTTAGAATCATCAAGCACCTGAATTTGCAGCCGGGAGCGCGGGTAGTCCAGGTGCACAACGGCTTGCAAAAGCCGCCGGGAGACTTCTTTCTCGTTGAAAAGGGGGAGCTGAACTGTCAGTAGCGGCCATTGCCCCTTGGCAGGGCGTACCGGGAGATTAGTGTTGCTAAGAGTTGGCCAGAGGTAAAGCAGTGTCAGCAGTAATGCTTGTAGGCCGTAGAGAGCCAGGCTGAAACTGGCAACGGCATATAAAATTGGCAGTAGTGACACTTTTTCTTCCTCTACTCGTGATCTGGTTAAATTAGAACTAAAAAGATTTCAACGCCGGCATGCAACAGGATGCTAAGTGGTCGTCTAAAAATTACTTCCCTGTTTAGAAGTTCAACTTCTCGCAGAAGTTGAACTTCTAACGGAAGATTATTTTTAGACGACTATTAGGGGGCGCAAGGGCTTTACGTTTTCTCTGTGTTTTGGCATCTCAACGTTGGAGTTATTGCCCTGTGTCCAAGGATCCTATTGCTATTAACCGGAATGCTCGCACATGTCCGGCTGGCGCAAGTATAGCATCCCTGTGAGAAGGCGCCAAACTGCCTTTTGGGCGACTCCGGAGGGGCTGACATCACTCTGCTAACCTTGCTCTTTAGCTTCCTGTTTTCTTACCCTTGTCCGGTATAATCGATTGTCAACATGTGCCGCGCCATGGTATAATATATCGCGTGCTGGCCCACGGGGATGGTGCCGGTGAGACCGTTCGGGCTGATTCTTTAAGATGCCGAACTGCCCTCTGCTGGGAATATCAGGAATAGCACCGGTTGATCTTCTGGGTAGCGGTGGGGAGAGGCGTGGCTCATGAATCCGGCGACCTGGAATCCCGCTTTCAAGTAGACAACCAGGCCGGTATTGCTGGCCGGCACTTCCGCATAGATACGCCCTTTACCTTGCTGTCGTACGTAGGCAACGCTCTGATGTAGCAGATGACTGCCGATGCCCCAGCGGCGATGACTCGGCGCCACAAAGACTTGGTTGAGTCTCACATCTTGTGAGGTAGGGTGTATGCTGATGCTTGTAAAACCGACCAACTGGTTGACATCCCAGGCTAAGGTGAAGTGGCAGTGTCCGTTGACATCGTTAGGCAAGCAGAAAAGAGTTTCTCCATGTTGTTTAGATAGTGCCAGAATAGCATTGTAGTCTTCAGCCCTGGCTTCTCGGTAATAAACGGCGCGGGCCCGGCGCCATTCGGAAAGAGCCAGGCGGTGGCTATAAAAGGCCAATTCATCGTGGGAGGGGACTTCAGCGGGTGTGAAGAAACGGGCTTCGGTGGCATCGTCGCCGGGGTGTGGGGCTACCGCTCCGGAGGTGGCGTGGGCACTATAGAGGATGAGTACGCCGCGATCGCTAATGGATTGGCCGAAGGAATAGACACCTAAAAGGTCATCGATTTCAACCTGGACGCCGGTTTCTTCCATTGTTTCGCGGACGGCGGCTTCGTCCGCACTTTCATCGGCTTCGACATAGCCAGCAGGGAGGCCCCAGTATCCTTTACGTGGCTCAACGCCGCGACGAATGAGGAGCACTTTCCCTTCTTCTTCGACTAAGGTACCGGCAGCGACGGCCGGATTCATGTAGTAAACAAAACCGCAGTTTGGGCAAACAGGTCTTTCTCGTTCGCCCGTATAGCGCATTTCTAAGCGATGTCCACAGATGGGACAAAAAGTGACTTTTTCCATGATATATCCTCCTAACCTGGACAAGCCAGAACCGAAAAGCCAAACGCTAAGTCGCAAAGAGGCAAAGCCGCAAAGTCTCTTAGTTTTCTCCGTGCGTGATCGTACCGCTCCAACCCCATCTTTGTCCAGTCGCCCCAGTCTGTTTGGCTACTTATTTTTTCTTTGCGTCTTAATGATCTTTGCAGCCTTGCGTTAAGTTTTTGTTTTCCTGTCCAGTGTACAAGAATTTCACTGATAAGGTACTAACATGGCCGAGATAGAACCCAATAAGCCAACCATTGATTACACAGATTTTCACGGAATCCTAGTTTATCTAATCTGTGTAATCCGTTGCATTGGAGACTTTGGAAATTTCCGAGACTTCAAAAGTCTTGTTGATTAACGTTAAAAAGAAATTGTAGTGAGATTGAAGTGAATTGTCTATTTTTCACTGGAGGCTCTGGGAGATGGTTAGTGAGCGAAAAATAGCGGAGGGGATTGGATTCTATATTACACAGGAGGCGTGATCATGAAGGCTGTAGTTATGGCAGGTGGAGAAGGATCGCGGTTGCGGCCTTTGACGAAAGATCGACCGAAGCCCATGGTGCCGATGGTGAACAAACCAATGCTCTCTCACATCTTGGACCTCTTAAAGCGCCACAGCATTTTTGATGTTGTTATGACGACCATGTATATGGCGGAGATGATCCAGGATTATTTTGGAGATGGCAGCAATAGGGGGATGCGCATTAGGTATGCCATGGAAGATGTGCCGTTGGGCACTGCCGGTAGCGTAAAAAACGCTCAGGAATTACTGAAAGATGATACGTTTATTGTTATTAGCGGTGATGCTCTCACTGACTTTGACTTAAGCAGGATCATTGCTTTTCACAAAGAGAAGGGCGCTAAGGTGACACTGACGCTCTATCGTGTGCCAAACCCACTGGAGTATGGGGTGGTCATCACCGATGAGGAGGAACGCATTACTCAATTCTTGGAAAAGCCAAGCTGGAGTGAAGTGATTTCTGACCAGGTGAATACCGGTGTTTACGTGATTGAACCGGAAGTACTGGACGTGATTGAGCCGGGGAAAGCGGTGGACTGGAGCAATGACGTTTTCCCCCGGTTTCTCTCTCAGCCGGATAGTATTTACGGCTATGTAGTGGATGGCTACTGGACAGATGTTGGTAACATCAATGAGTATGTCCGGGCCACGGCGGACTTGCTGTCTGGAAAGGTGAACTTGCCTGCTGTCGGGGAGAATATCGGCGGTGAAATATGGAGGGAAAACGCTGACGTTGAAATTGCACCCGACGCAGAACTCTACGGGCCAATTTTCTTGGGTAGCGGTGTTAAGATCAAAGGTGGTGTCAAAGTCTATGGTCCTTCGGTGATTCGCAATGACACAGTGGTAGATAATCGGGCTATCATTGATCACTCCATCATCTGGCGAGGGTGTTACATTGGTGAAGACGTGCGCACAGAAGGCGCGATTGTCGGTAAAGGCTGTTCTATAAAGTCCAAGGCCACACTTAAAGAGGGTAGTGTCGTCGCTGATGGCTCCACCATTCACGAGAATGCCATCATCTATGAGAATGTTCGTCTCTGGCCAAAGAAGCAGGTAGAGGCGGGGGCAAAAGTCCACGAAAGTATCATCTGGGGGGCGCGGGCACGACGCACCCTCTTTAGGCGTTTTGGTATCAGCGGCGTTGTGAACGTGGACCTGACACCAGAACTGGCTGCTAAGGTTGGGGCCGCCGTGGGGGCTTACTTTCCTAAAGGCTCGCTGATTACAATCAATCGCGATGTGCATCGCAGTTCTCGGATGCTCAAGCGGGCAATTATTGCAGGTTTACCGGCGGCTGGCGTTAACGTGTGGGATTTGGGCAATGTGCCGGGGCCTATAGCCCGCTACTATACCCGGGTTACAGGTGCTGTGGCCGGCATCAACGTGCGTCTTTCACCTTTTGACCAGCGGGTGGTAGACATTCACGTTTTCGACCACAGCGGGTTGGATTTGAGCAGTAGTGTAGACCGGAAAATCGAGCGTATCTACTTTCGAGAAGACTTCCGCCGGGCCTATATGTCGGAAATTGGTTTGATTCAGTATGCTCCGGAAGTGATCGAACGCTATCAGGCGGGGTTCCTATCCGCGTTAGATTGGGAAGTAGTGAAAGACAGGCACTACAAAGTCGTGGTAGATTACAGCTATGGTTCAGGTAGCATCATGTTACCATCGCTGTTGCAGAAGCTTGGCGTTGAGCAAGTTCCTTTGAATGCCCATCAATCTGAAGAGAAGTTAGCCGTTTTGGAAACTGAGTTTCAGCGAGGCTTGGAGCAGTTAGGGGCTATTACGCGTGTCTTAGAGGATGTCACGCTGGGTGTTAAGCTTGATGTGAGCGGCGAAAAACTATTTCTGGTTTGTTCCGATGGGCGGATTCTTTCTCCAATGGAAACTGCTTTGGCAGTGGCCGAGTTGACCATGCGCACGCATCCGGGGAAGAAAGTAGTGGCCACGGTGACTATGCCTACGGCGCTTGATGAGATTGTCCATCACTACGGCGGCGAGGTCATTCGTTGTAAATATGACTTACACGACTTGACCGCTAAATCGGAGGGTCCGGACATTATTTTAGCCCTGGATGGGCGGGGTAATTTCGTTGTACCTAGCTTCCATCCTTCTGTGGATGGCATGATCGCTTTAGCCCAGGTGTTAGGACACCTGGCGATACAAAACACGACATTGTCTGCAATTCTGGCTGGGTTGCCGCCCCACTGGGTCACCAGCATTCAGATCAATACGCCCTGGGAGAAGAAGGGACAAGTGATGCGGATGCTTAACGAATCCTTCCAAGGCAATAGCAGTAATGTGCAGACCTTAGATGGTGTCAAGGTTTTCCTCGGTGGTCGACGTTGGGTGCTTATACGTCCGGACGCCGATAAGCCAATCTTCCACATTGATGTAGAAGGGGAAAGTGCCGAGGACGCGCAGCACCTTTTAGATGAGTTCCGTCAGAAAATTGAGGCCATATTGTGAGCACATTGCCCATCAGTGTGGAACGGGCACGCTCTCTTTACGCCAACAAGGGTGGAGCTCACGATTTTGACCATGTGTTGCGGGTTTTCCGTTTGGCAGAGCGTATCGGCAAAGAGGAGAATGCCGATTGGCGGGTACTGGGCACAGCGGCGTTACTCCATGATATTGGGGAAAGTGCTGGCCGGGAGCGGCACCACCTTGTGGGAGCGGATATTGCCGCGTCGCTATTGGAGGGAGAGCCAACTGCGTTTGTTGCGGCGGTCCGCCATGCCATCATGGCGCACCGCTTTCGCGCCGGTCCGGCGCCGGAAACAATAGAAGCACGATGTCTCAGCGACGCAGATAAATTGGATGCTATTGGTGCCATTGGCGTAGCACGTGCTTTCGCTTACGCAGGTAGCCACGGTGAGCCTATCTGGACGGTGCCGATTCCTATAGTAGAGCAGCAACCGCTACCGGAGGTACCGGCGTATACACCCGTGCATGAGTTTGTCTTCAAGTTGCGGCGGATTCGAGAGCAGCTTTACACTGATGCCGCGAGGAAGATTGCTGATGAGCGTCATCAATTCATGGTAGATTTTTTCCGGCGCTTGGATGCTGAGGTATTGGGGTTGCTGTAGTTCACTTCTCTGGAAATAGCCCCCCGCCCCCCCAATTCTGGGGGTGTGTTGCTCCCCCCAAGGTTGGGGGATAGGGGGTGTTTTCATCCGCTGTGGTGTGCCGTAGGCTCATGATAACTCCCTTGAAAATAGAACGCTGATCAGCGCTGATG
>WFQT01000208.1 GCA_015486895.1 Anaerolineae bacterium | reverse complement strand
GAGCGGACACTGGACAGTTCGACAGGCCTTACGATGTCGCGGCAGCGGCAAATGGTACGATTTATGTTACGGATTTTTCGCATAACCGTGTTCAGTTTTTTGGTACAGCCAACCCAGTTACCTGGCGGGGGGAGTATTTCACTAACCGTTGGTTAGCCGGCGCACCAGCTTTTATTCAGCGAACAGGTACTTTAGACTTTGACTGGCTTGCGGGTTCTCCCGGAGGCGGCATTCCTGCCGACAATTTCTCGGCGCGCTGGCAGCGCTATCTCTGGTTTGACGGTGGAACCTATAATTTTACCGTTAGTGTGGATGATGGCATTCGTTTCTGGATTGATGACAATCTGCTCGTCGAATCATGGCAGGATCCGCAGGTGGCCAATTTTTCGGCCACTGTTCATTTGACGCCTGGCTACCACCGGGCGCGCGTGGAATATTACGAAAGGTATGGAGCAGCACACCTGACCCTGGCCTGGTTTGAAATTGGGACGCCGACGCCAACGGCTACGCCCACGCCGACACTGACGCCGACCTCCACACCGACCTCTGTTTGCGATTCTTACGAACCTAACGATACACCGGGCGATGCTTGGGGGCCATTGCGTTCTGGACAGGAATACTACGCGAAATTATGCCGTGGCGACGATGATTTCTATTTTTTCAACGTGTCGCAGGCCTCTCCTGTGTCCATCCTTCTGAGGCTGCCAAATGCGCTGGTAGGACATGTTGCCATGATCTTATACGATAATGACTTGCATGATGTCTGTCACGCTTTGCCGGTGAATGAAAGGAACCATTGGCAAACCTGCAATGTTAGCCGGAGTGGACGTTACTTTCTGAGGTTGTACCCGGACATCCGGTATTTCGATGATCAGCATACGTACATGCTACAGTTGACCTATGTCGCGGCGCCAACACCGACGGTCACGCCAATATTTACACACGGGTGGCAATTTGTTCCATACCTTCTCCATGATTCGTGGTAAGCATGGAAGCACGTACTGAGTGGACTTCTCAGAGTGAAGTAGCAGTATCTCAGCGACGAACGGGGTCTGACTGCCTGACTCAGGGCCGCTCAGATACAGAAATGGCCTGTCCGTCGAAGTGAACCAGCGGAGAATGAGGCATTAAATCTTTGTGTTGGTTGGCTTGCTTATTGTGCGTGGTGCTCGCTCAGCGTGTAGGAAAATAATCGGGTGGGTGTTACGAAACTATCCTAATGAATAGAACGCAGATAACGCTGTGATGCAGACGAGCGCTGATCACCTCTGATTTATCTGTGAGTATCGGCACGAAATCTGTGCAATGGGCGTCATATTTGACCAAGATATGGCAAATCCGGGGAAGTCAAAAGTCATGGCTTGGTGGGAGAATTGCTGTATGTTCAGAAGATTCGGATGGTTTGCTGTTGTGTTGCTGTTAAGTTTAGTATGGTTTTTGCTACCTAAGGGCGTCATGCACGCCGAGAGACGGGCCACTGTGATCTTTGAACGGCCAATAACCGCAACGAAGATACGGTCGGGCACGGTTGAGCCAGTATTTGCTGACGTTGATCGTCAGCCAGGGGCGACAGACGAACTGTTCCCACTTGCACCGCCAGTGGCGGAAATGGGGAGACATCCTGCCGGCGCCCAGTCAAACACACCGTATCGCTATTTTCTTTACTCTATCGGCGCCCGGTCGTTACAGGGAGAGTTTAACACGCTTTACGACGTAGCGATAGCACCGGATGGATCAGTGTTTGTGGCTGATACACGAAATGATCGGATTCAGCATTTCACGGCTACAGGAAAGTTTTTAAGCATGTGGGGTTCTCCCGGGAGCGCAGCTGGGAGGTTTTTTCTTCCCAAAGGCGTAGCTGTGGCAACAGATGAGTCTGTATACGTGGCGGATACTGGTAACAATCGGATTCAACATTTTACTGCCTCTGGCCATTTTTTGGGGCAATGGGGTGCGACCGGCAATAATGCGGGGCAGCTTAAGCACCCAACTGGCATTGCGGCAGCGCCAGATGGATCTGTCTATGTGGCGGATAGTGGTAATAATCGGATTCAGCACTTTACCGCTTCGGGTCATTTTTTGGGACAATGGGATGCTGCCGGGAGCATTGCGGGGCAACTTAAGAGTCCAACTGGCATTGCGGTGGCGCCAGATGGATCCGTTTATGTGGCGGATAGCGGGAACAACCGGATTCAGCATTTTGATGCCAGCGGCGCGTTATTAGGTTACTGGGGCTCCTCCGGAAATGGAACGGGAAAGTTTAGTGAGCCCAACGGATTAACGGTGGCAACGGACGGTTCTGTCTATGTGGCAGATAGTGGCAATGATCGGATTCAGCACTTTACGGCTGTAGGTATGTTCTTGAGCGCGTGGGGTTTACCAGGAGACGGTGTAAAAGAGTTCAATCAGCCAGATGGTATAGCGATGTCTCCGGATGGCACGCTATACGTGGCAGATAGCGGCAACAATCGGGTACAACGCTTCAGCGTTGACGGCACGACTCTCACTTTATGGGGATCACGTGGAAATGAATCTGGAGTGTTCAGCCGTCCTGGTGGTATAGCGATGGCCCCAGACAGATCACTGTATGTAATAGATACAGGCAATAATCGGGTTCAGCATTTTTCAGCCGATGGTATGTTCTTAGGAGGATGGGGTTCCCTCGGGAGTAGTATAAAGAAGTTCAATCAGCCAAACGGCATAGCAGTTGCGCCGAACGGTACTGTTTACATAGCGGATAGCGGCAATCATCGTATAGAGCATTTCAGTGCAATGGGCTCGTATTTAGGGGCATGGGGCAACCACGGCGTTAGAGCGAGACAGTTTAATGTTCCTAACGGCATCGCAGTCGCTCCGGATGGCTCGGTCTATGTGGCGGACAGTGGCAATCATCGCATCCAGCGCTTTAGTGCTACAGGGGCATTTATCACCAAATGGGGCTCCCTGGGGGCAGGAGCAGGGGAACTGAATTATCCTTGTGGTTTAGCGGTAGCGCCGGATGGATCAGTGTACGTAGCGGATACACGGAACCACCGTATCCAGCATTTTAGTGCTACGGGGATATTTCTCTCTAAGTGGGGTACTCGGGGAAGTGGCACTGGGCAATTCTTTTATCCGCACGGTGTAACAGTTGCAGCGGACGGATCTGTATATGTAGCGGATACTTATAATCATCGCATCCAGCATTTTAGTCCCGGGGGACTATTTCTTGGCGAGTGGGGCAATCTTGGAAATGGATATGGGGAATTTAGTGCTCCTTACGGTTTAGCCATGACGCCAACTGGATCGGCGTATGTGATTGATCAAGACAACGAACGAATACAGGCGTTCGGATATTCCTATTCAAATCGATGGCGTGGCGAGTATTTTGCCAACCGTTGGTTAGTCGGCGCTCCGGCCCTGATTCGCCAGATACCTGCTCTTAGCTTTAATTGGCAGAGAGGTTCTCCGGGGCCGAATATCCCTGCTGATAATTTCTCGGCACGCTGGCAGCGTTGCGTTCAGTTCGACAGTGGGACTTATCGTTTCGCTGTTAGTGCGGATGATGGTGTGCGACTTTGGGTCGATAATCGCTTGATCATCGAATCATGGCGAAGTTCTCAAGTTACTGACTTTTTTACGACAATACGCCTGACATCCGGGTATCACTGCATAATGGTAGAATATTATGAGAGATTTGGAACGGCACACCTTCAGTTAGTCTGGGTTGTGCCTGTGCCACAGTATGCTCCCTGGGTCCCTGTTCGCTATTTGGCACCTACGCCAATGCCAACGCCGACGCCGACACTAACACCGACGCCGACACTAACACCGACAGCAACACCGACGCCGAAGTTTTGGTGCGATGCTTACGAACCGAACAACGCGCCGGGTACTGCGTGGGGACCGCTACACTCTGGCCAGGCCTATTACGCTAAATTCTGTCACAATGACAGCGACGACTTTTATTTCTTTAATGTGTCGCATGTTTCTCCGGTAGATATTCACTTGCGATTGCCAGATAGTTTGGTAGGGCATGTAGGCATGATCCTGTATGACAACAGCAATTCGCATGTAGTTTGCCAAGCCTTACCGGTAAACGAGCAGGATCACAGGCAAAGTTGTGACATTAACCGGGCAGGTCGTTATCTGTTGTGGTTGTACCCGGATAATGGGCATTATGATGATCAGCACTCGTACATGATAGGGGTAACTTACCAATAGGACTGTGTAATCTTATGTAAAGTGTCAGTATAGAAAACATGGTCTGGTAAATTTGGAGGTCGCATTGTCGAGAAATATCTCTGCTATCTGAGGGCAAAGTAACTTGATCGAGACTTGGTATGAGTTTCGCATGATTTTTCTGTGCGAATTGAAGTACTTTGGATGAGAACTTTGGATGAGAGAGGAGAAATTCTACTATGCTAATGCGAAGGAAATGGTTTTTCAGTATTCTGCTGTTTGGTTTGGGGTTATTGCTCTTACCCGGCGATATCATACATGCAACAAGTGCAACGTCGTTCGATGCTGCGATTTCGAGTGCTCAGGCAGAACCAGGCACGCCAAAGCGAAAGAGTGGTGCCTGCTTGCAGAAACAGGCCCGGGTTGCTCAGAAGAGTTTACAAGCCGTTAAAGCTATTGGCTATCCCAGAATAGATGGTGATCTTAGTGAATGGGCCAACGTTCCTTACGTGACGTTGAACGCTTCCTCCGCGGACTACCATGCCGGCAAAGAACCTTATCCGAGCACAACCGATTTGAGTATGAATGTGTTTGCCGCCTGGAACGATTCGTTCGTTTGGTTTGCTTTCGCAGTCACAGACGATGTGGTTGTAGAAGATAGTACATCTCTATGGAAGGACGATGAGATCGAGCTGGGTATTGATGGGCTAAATGATCGCCAGGCACATTGGTACGAAGATGATCATCAATACTTGTTTACAGCTGATGGTCGCGATAGCGATTTTGGGCAAAGGACGCCAAACGATATCACTTTCGCTGCTCGGATGGTGTCGGGAGGTTGGAACGTAGAGGTCCGCATTCCGCGTTCCGAGCTTGGCTTTGCCAGCACACCTTTGATTGTCAACCAGATTATCGGATTCAATTTGGGTATTCATGATGATGACGATGGTGGTGATTATGAAACCCATCTCATCTGGAGCGGGAATAGTACCAATAGTAGTAAGAATTACGGTTCCCTGATACTGGGCGGCCTTACTCATGATTTTCAGGCCACTCCCACTTTTACTCCTACTCCTACATCTACACCGGTTCCTACTCCCGCTAACGATGATATGGATAAGGCTACGACCGTATCCGTGTCTTCTGCTTCTTTTGCCAGCACGTATACGCAGAATACAACAGGGGCGACGGTAGCAGTAGATGATCCGTACTTTGCATGCGTGTCTCGCCAAGGTTATCACACCGTGTGGTACCGCATTACGCCATTGGTGAATAGCCGTCTAACGATAGATACGTTCGGAAGCAATTACGATACAATACTGGCTGTCTGGACCGGCCCTCGCGGTTTATTGTCTTCTGTTGGTTGCAATGACGATAGTGGCTCGGGAGCCCAGTCTCGCGTTGTCGCTGATGTATATCCTGGCGTGACCTATTATATTGAGATTGCTGGCTTCCGAACAGATAGCTATGGGAATCTCACCCTCAATGTCTCTTCGAACACGACGGTACCTACTACCACCCCCACGCCTACATTTACGCCGACGCCCAAGACGATTCGACAGTTCATCCCTTGGTTGCCTGTGTGTTTCTTAGCGTGTGATGGTTACGAGCCCAATAACAACATATCTTGGAACCCTTGGGGACCACTTTACTCTGGATGGTTCTATCGAGCTAAGTTGTGTGCGGGTGATCCAGAAGATAACTATTACTTCGATACGACAACAGCCAACGATGTGCAAATCCACATAAGATTGCCAGATGCTTTGATCGGTCATTTTTCTATTTGGCTCTATGCGCAGAATGACCTAAGCCGACCTCTGTGCGGAACCGGACCGGTCACAATGACTGACTACAGCAAAGATTGTCCAATAACCCACGCTGGGCGATATATTGTGCATCTCTATACCGATGGCGCTGCGGATAATGTGCATTCGTACACTTTGTGGGTTGTCTATCGGTAAGTCGTTGAGTGTTTGCACCATGCAATCGGCTGCGTGAAGGTACCGGCTCCAAAGGCCAATGGAGGATTCTGGTAGGTGCGGCTGATCTGTTGCGAGACAGGCCGGCCGCACGGGGAACAACGATATATCGGCCCCGAGTTCACCCGCCGCCGGGTTTCGCAGCGTTACCACCCATGACACGAAACGCTGCAAAACCGAGACCGGCAACTATAGAATCCTCGATCAGGCGGTCGGGTGCAACGAGTTGTTATGCGGGCCTCCCCCCCTTTCAATCTTCAGATAGTTGCGAAATCCTGTCGAACTCATCTCTCAGCCTCTTGTATGCTCCATCCAATTCTTCTGCTTTCTTTGTCGCATTTCCCAAGTGCCTTTCGTAAAACACATGCCACTTCTGGTCTATCTCAACGAATCGCTTGGAGAGTCTGGCTATATCGTCCCTTATTTTCTTGGCCTGCTCGGAAAGCCTCCGCGCATGAACCCCTGCCTTTATCAACTCAATTTTGTGCGAAAGAGTCAGTGGTGATACCGCTTGAACTCCTTTGGCTGTATAACTCCGTAGTGTATCGTATGCCTCGGTCACTAGAAAATAGTAAACACTCTCTGACGGCAGAAAAGCAAATGCAAACTCCGCAGACCCCGCTTCTGGACATACATAATCATCGGCTATCTTGTCCAGATGCCCCCGAACGTCTTTGAGAAACTGTTTCTTGAACTTCGCCCTTTCATCGTCGTCTTCTGCCTCCATCATCTTCCTGTAATTGTCAAGCGCAAACTTGGAATCTATGCAGATGTTTCCCACACTGGACTTGATATGAGCATCTGGAACTTTACCATCAAGTATCCTCTCTCTGATCCCAAACATATCGGATGGAAGCTGATCCGATAAAATCTGTTCCAAGGCTACTTCTCCAAGAGAAGCCCGTTCAACTGGCACTCGAAGCATTTGATCAAGAGACTTGTAATCGCCTCTGATGTCTTCAGCATAGGTGGCCAGCCTACCTATCTGCTCGTCCAGACCCGATTCTCTCCAAACGCTCGAAATGGCATATTCAATATCCTTTGGCCCGACCCTGCTCCCCTGACGAACCATATAAATCAGGGCAAACAAGAGCACGATGACCACTATAAGCAAAACCTCAGTAATAGTTACCATGTCTAGCTCCTTTGCAAAATCAGATTCCAACTCGCTGGCCCGCATAACTGGATTTAGGCGGCCGCACAGCTGATCTTACAGCCGCGTGCGCTGCTTGATCCGCCGCCCACGGCCGCGCGTTCGTCGCGGCGGACGAGGGGGCTGCACGACGAAGGTGAGTTTCTCCAACATGTTCAACGACACTTCGGTCGGCACCAACTGTCCCAAGATGGTCAGCAGGACGCGAA
>WFQT01000207.1 GCA_015486895.1 Anaerolineae bacterium | reverse complement strand
TACTGGGCTCTAGCGTTTTTGTGCTTTAGCCACAGAATTGCACAGATTCAAGTCGAAAAGCAAGGAAAAATATGTGATAATCCGTGCAATCTATGTAATCTGTGGCGAAGATAGCCTGATCGAGCCTAAAACGTCATTTGCGCTAGACTCCAGTGAATTACTAAAAACAAAAGCCACATTATGCTGCCTTACATTCACTTCACTTAAGTGCCGCCTCCTGGCTGGCGTGAGCAAAATCCTGCCAGGAAACCTGATCACGCCACATGTAGTAAGCACCCAAAAGAGTGATCGGCAACCAAAGTGCCGCGTGCAACACAAAAGTATAGCCGGTTGCTATCGGCCTGGGCACATTAAACGATACCAGCACCCCGATCCCCGGCGTGTCAAAAGTACCCACGTATCCCGGTGCCGCCGGCAACGTCGTGGCCAGATTCACAATGCCATTCATCAACATGAGGGTCAAAAAGGAAACATGGAACGGAAAAGCATGCATGACAAGCCAATATTTACCTGTTTCCGTCAGCCAGATGAGGACCGAAGTAAAGAAAATCAGCAGCACGTCTTCCCCTCGGCGCAAAGAATGCAAGCCGGTCAGAAATCGCCCCACCAGAGGGTCCAGCTTTGCATGCCATGTCGCCGGCAAATAGCGCTCTCCAACCCAACGATAAGCGGCTGTAGCTTTGTCCGGCTGCGCTGCCAACCAGAGGAAAATGACCAGAGCCGCCAAGAAGATCACGCTGAACAGAATCACAGCCATGCGATAGCCCGGCGGCACGGGAGAAAAAGGCAAGGCCACGAAAACAAACAGCAGCATCACTAAGCCGTCCAATACCCGCTCCACAATGATAGTGGCCAGCGAAGCACTCATGCTGATTTGCGTGCGCCGGCGCAGAACGTAAGAACGAATCAATTCACCAATGCGAAAAGGGTAAACATTGTTGCCCATGTAACCAATGCACACCACCGGGAATAATTTCGTCAAGGGCACTTTCCCCAACGGTCGTAAGAGGTAATGCCAGCGCCAAGTTCGGAACCAAACCGCCACAAAGTAAATCAGCACCGCCGGAATGAGCCACAAGTAATTGGCCTGTTCGATAGCACGCCACGTCGCAGCCAAGTGCAAGCCGAGCAATGCTTTATAAAGCAAAATGGCACTGATAGCCATACCCAACCAGAACTGCCAGCGTTTCAATCGCCACTCCTTGTGGACAATATCCGGCCGCCAACAAACAGCAACCATAGAAACTGAATTGTACTCGAACTTTCAGAGATTGCCCAATTGTCCTTTTCGTTACCGATCTGTCATTCTGTACCGGCGGCCATTTGTGGCCGGCACCCGACTTCCCTCCCTCCCCGAAACGGCGAGGGAGCAGATTCAGAGCCATGAGGCGACGAACCAGAGGAACCGTCATGAATCTCCGGCACACCACAGCGGATGAAAACGCCCCCTATCCCCCAACCTTGGGGGGAGCAACACACAACCCAGAATTGGGGGATAGGGGGCTATTTCCAAGGGAGAGATCAGTCATGCCCCGGCCACCAATTGGAGTTGTGGCCCCGAGCGCAATCCTCCTCCAGGAATGTAGTTTGCAGCGGACGCCATGACAGGTTATACTTTAGTATTGATACCACGAAATCCACACTCGCCTTCTAATACAAACCAGCCATATCCGCAGAACAACGAGCAACAGGAGGCTACCATGACAACAGAAACACTTACCCAACAACTCGCTGACGCTTTCTCTTATGGTCACAACTCACCACCACCGGCAGTGCTACACGCCGCCCAAAGCTATCTGATGGACTGGTTAGGCTGCGCTTTAGCCGCAACACAAACGGAAAGCGGCCAGATTTTCATAGATTACGCCCGTCAGCAGCCCAACGGCCCAACGACACTCTTAGGACTGAACGCTGGCCGTTCTGCCGCTACCACTGCCTTCACCAACAGTGCTCTCTCCCACAGCATCGAGATGGACGATTTGCACCGGGCATCGGTACTGCACCCAGGATGCGTTGTCATCGGGCCGGCGTTAGCTGTAGCCCAGAGCGAACATCGCCCCGGCCGCGAGCTACTTGCTGCCATCACCATTGGCTATGAAGTCGCCATCCGCGTTGGCGAAGCCATAGGTCAAGCCCATTACAAAATTTGGCACACTACCGGCACCTGCGGTTGCTTTGGCGCTACTGCAGGCGCGGCCTATCTGCTCCACATATCGCCGCAGCAGTTTACATGGGCGCTGGGCAACGCCGGTACACAAGCATCAGGCCTCTGGCAATTCCTTGACGACCAAGCCATGACCAAACCGCTCCATGCTGGCCGGGCCGCCGCTAATGGTCTGTTAGCTGCCGAACTAGCCCAACGCGGCTTTACCGGCCCCCCATCCATCTTAGAAGGAAAACGAGGCTTGTTCGCTGCCATGGCACCGGATGCTCGCCCAGAGGCGGTCGCGTCTGGACTCCACGAAAAGCCTTTCCCATGGAAGCTGCCCGGCGTCTCCATCAAGCCACACGCTTCCTGCCGCCATACCCACCCGGCCATCGACGCCGCTTTGCTTGGCCGGGCTCAACTGAACCTGCCGGAAGACCTGCATCGCATCAAGAAGATTGAACTGGAAACATACCAAACTGCGATTGACACAGCCAGCACATTGACGCCAACAAACGCCAATGGGGCCCGCTTTAGTCTGCCCTATTGCTTAGCGCAAGCACTAGTCGCCGGGGATGTGCTTCTCGACGCTTTTGCACCAGAGTTGCTGCACGAACCAATCCGGCAGCGGCTCATGGGCCGCACGACGTTGAGCGTCGCCCCGGAGCTAGATGCCCAGTACCCCGCTGCCTGGCCAGCACGGGTTCACATCTACCTCGACGATAGCCGCCAGATCAGCACCACAGTTAGTGCACCGAGAGGGGATCCAGAAAATCCGCTTAGCGAAGAAGAACTACAAGCCAAGTTTCGCGGCTTGCTATCGGGAACACCATGGGGCGACAAAACCGATGCTTTACTAAACTGGTTAGCAGAGCTGCCGCAAGCACAACGGGTAGGGCCATTGCCATTATAAATGATGGCCTCTTAACTGTCACCGGCTGCCAACAACGAAGCAAAAAAGAGCCACGAGCGACCAGGGCAGTGGAGGTGGGCCGGACTCCCCCGGGCGTGCGTGGCTATGCTATACTTTAGTATAATAGAGCTGGCCTATTCACC
>WFQT01000206.1 GCA_015486895.1 Anaerolineae bacterium | reverse complement strand
GTATTTGTCGTCCTAACCAGACAAGTAATTGTAGCCCCAGGTAGCCCAGGACCAACTTTTGCAGCAAAAGCAGGTTATACTGCGCTAACCCTTTGTCCAGGATAAGTCGCACCAGATATGGTCCCGCCAAGGTAGCAATGGTAACGATGAGCATAGCGGTAAAAGCGATAACTACCAACTTGCTGTAAGGGAAAATGTAGCGGAACAATCGCCATAGCAGTCGCCTGTCAATGGTTCGCGTTTCCCCTGTCATGCTGCTGCGCATGCCGCTATGCCTGTTCATCCTGCACCTCCCATTGCCGCGGCAGCCACATTTTCTTGATCACGGAGTTGCAAGTCGTAAATCTCCCGGTAATATCCGCCCTGGGCCAACAGCTCTTCGTGAGTTCCCTGCTGCACAATCCGTCCCCTATGCAAGACAATGATCTCATCGGCTTTTTTGACAGTTGCTAAGCGGTGAGCAATGATAAAAGAGGTACGGCCAACCATCAATTGATATAATGTCTGGCTGATCTTGTACTCTGTCTCCGTATCCACGCTGGAAGTGGAATCGTCTAAGATGAGGATGCGCGGATTCACCAAAAGGGCACGGGCAATGGCGATGCGCTGCCGCTGTCCCCCAGAGAGCGTCACTCCGCGAGGGCCCACGGTAGTCTGGTAACCCTTTGGCATTTGGCAGATGAATTCGTCCGCCTGGGCCGCTTTCGCCGCAGCTTCTATCTCTTCCTCAGTAGCGTCCGGCCGGCCGTAAGCAATGTTCTCAGCGATAGTAACGGAGAAAAGCAGGGTGTCTTGCAGCACCACGCCGATCTGTCTCCGCAGCGAGGCCAGGGTCACATCCCGTACATCATAGCCGTCCACGGTGACACGCCCAGCCGTCACATCGTAGAACCTGGGGATCAGGTTGACCAGACTGGTTTTGCCAGAACCGGTCTGGCCGATAAGAGCTATCATGCGCCCTACCGGCACGTTTAGGTTAATGTCGGTGAGCACGTCTGCCATCTGTTCACCGCTCTCCCCAGCCTCCTTCGTGGTGGAATAGCCAAAGTCAACATGTTCAAAGCACACATGCCCCTCAATGTGCGGCAGTTCAACAGCGTCTGGTTTTTCACGCACTGGCGAGACAGTGTCCAGAACTTCGAAAAGACGCTCACCGATGCCTATAGCCTCGCCATAGAGGTTGATGATGGCGCCCAAACGGCGCACGGGCATGGCGAGCAGCATGACATATCCGTTGAAGGCGACTACAGTTCCGACCGTTGTTTTGCCGGCAATTACCTCAGCACCGCCGAACCAGAAAACCAACACGCTGCTCAGAGCGGCAATGAAGGTCATCAGCGGGAAAGTCTCGGCCCACGTGTAGATGGTTTTCAAGCGACGATCCATGAATTCGCGGTTGGCCTGCTTGAATTTGTCGACCTCGTACCTCTCACGAGCGAAAGCTCGGACCACCTGGGCTCCGGTCAAGTTTTCTTGCAACACAGCAGTCATATAGGCAAACCGCTCCTGGGCCGATCTCCAGAGATGGCGAACGATTCTGACAAAGCGGGTGGCGAATACGGCCAAGAGGGGAAACGGTGCTAACGCGTAGAACGTCAGCTGAGGATTCAGTTGCCACATAGCGATGGTTACGCCAAGTGAGAGCAGAATCAGGTTCATGCTATCTAGCAGGCCCACCGAAAAGAAGCGCTGCACGACAGCAATATCGCTGGTCATGCGAGACATAAGTTGGCCGGTTTGTTCCTGGTCATGGTACTTAAAGCTTAAGCTCTGCACACGTTGAAACAACGCATTGCGCAAGTCATAACTGGCCACATAGGCGATCCAGCCGCTGCTGTAGCGTTGCCCATAGCCCACAAAAAAGCGTAAAATGCCCACACCGATGATGGCTGCCGATGAGAGAGACAGTACCCGTATGTCGCCTTTTAGGCCAAAATCAATCACCCGCTTGATTAGCCAGGGAACGGTCAGGTTGAGGAGAGTGCCAAAGAGCAATGCTAAGAACGATAAGGCAACGCCGAGCCAGTGGGGGCGTAGATAAGCCAATAAACGCCAGACATATTTCATAAAAGGAGTTATCCTTTTGCCTTGTTGCCATGATTGGCAGCAAGTATCTATTTTCACCTCGTCATCGAGGCTGAGGGGGGGACTGTGTCGTCTATCAGGACAGCATCAATAGTTATTATAGCTTGTTTCTTCCGGCAAAGCTAATAGTTACCTGCCAACTTTTGGAAATGAAGCAAGTAATTGAGCTGCTAACCAGTCGCGCGGCTGAAGAGAGGCAAACTTGACGCTTCTTTAACCATCACATATAATTTGTGGCTGGCATGTTGACAGACACTATGGCAAGTTCAAAAAACGGCCGTTTGGTTTCTTTGACCGGTGCTGAGTACATGGTATAATTTTTTGGATGTGCCGATGTAGCTCAATAGGCAGAGCATCCGCCTTGTAAGCGGACGGTTGTCGGTTCGAGTCCGACCGTCGGCTTGGGCAAGATGAGCATTGCTAATAACATTCTTTGGGCAGGTACCCAAGCGGCCAAAGGGGGCTGACTGTAAATCAGCTGGCGTATGCCTTCGGTGGTTCGAATCCTCCCCTGCCCACTGGAAGAGAAGCTGTCTTGTAGGCTTTCTCTTCTTTTTTGGCTGTTGCCCACGTAGCTCAGCAGGTAGAGCACATTCTTGGTAAGAATGAGGTCATCGGTTCGAGCCCGATCGTGGGCTTATGGTCGGCATTGCTTTGCAGGACAATGTGTTTAGCGTTGCCTTGCAACCGTGTAATGTCCCCGGTGGGGCGACAGGTTTGATAATTGGATTTTTTGGGAGGTTTCAGGCGAGTATGGCCAAGGAGATGTATCATCGGACAAAGCCCCATGCCTGTCTCTTATACACATCTCC
>WFQT01000205.1 GCA_015486895.1 Anaerolineae bacterium | reverse complement strand
TTCGCGTCCTGCTGACCATCTTGGGACAGTTGGTGCCGACCGAAGTGTCGTTGAACATGTTGGAGAAACTCACCTTCGTCGTGCAGCCCCCTCGTCCGCCGCGACGAACGCGCGGCCGTGGGCGGCGGATCAAGCAGCGCACGCGGCTGTAGCCAAACTAATTGCTTAAGCTTCTCCGTACTGAGCGGCTGTTTCACTGGGCACCAAGAACAACGGACACTCGCTATGATAGCGCTTCCCAGCGGTTCACATGTATTGATCAGCATATTCATATTCATACTCATCAGGCGTAGGGTTTGCTGCATCCAACACAACGCCTACAGCTATCAATATAAGTGCCACAAGCGATCCCCAAAACCCCCACGACAATTTGACACCCAGAAGCTCAGATGACAATGCTACAAGGATATTCGAAGCATATCCCAACCGCTCAATACTGGGTATGCTGTAGACCAAGAAAACCAAAACGAGTATACAAACTGTTGCCATTCCCATGGCCAATGATTCCGCAGTACGGCCACGGACGACAGACAAAACCAGCAAAATCGATGCTAAGATAGCCATTACCAAGGGCAGGCTTGCCAATATCCGAAGGGATGTGGGGATGTAGGACACCTTGAACGTCAATTCCAGACCGCTCAACGAAGAAAACCGATTGGCCGAGTCCAGTAATTCACCAAAATAAGGATGCAACAACCCAATAACCGGTCGCAGAAGTGGCATTACCTTCGCAGCGGTCTCCATATGTACCCATGGCAAGAAAAAGCAAATTACACCTAATAAAGAGCCAACTAACGTAAAGATTTTGCCACTGTTGAAACGCATCACAACGCCTCCTTTTTCGCCTTCAGCATCCTTGCCCGGTTAACCGATCCCCATGCGGGCAGCAAAATACAAACCAAGATCAGAGACCAACACCCTTGATCATACGAACACCATCCACAGAATAGACGTGATCTTAGCATCCTCCTCATCGGTTACAATATGTTGGCAAGGTATTTGATCAGTCATTGACGCATCGCTCTCTGAGATGTCCCGTATTTCGCCTGAATTTGTGTTAGGTTATTGGTGCCAGAATCGTATACAGCAGGTTGAAGACTTGGCTATGAAGACGGCGTGTGGTTTGCATGATCCGCGTCTTGAGTACCCAGTGGCAGCCTGACTTACAAGTGGAGCAAGTGGCTATTGGTTCGTTTAGCAGGTTCTTCTCCTGAGCCGTTCAGGGCTCATCTATTCCCCGCTGAACTGGCGCTTCGACGTTTCGCTCCCGTCTCATGCTTTTTTCTCAAAGAATACCACCAGTCCATAGCAACATGAAGGGAATCCCCCGCTATTATACCTTTGACCCACCAGCAAAACAATGGCCATTTTATCAGATCGCTCAACCACGTAGGTGCGATGGATCTACCCACTACGACGAACGCGACAACAGACACTGACGCCAATACTATAGTGTAAAGCAGCACCAGGATAGTTATGCGAATAAGAGAGCCGATTATCAACCCATGTGAGAGAAAGGATCGGTGGGTCATCATCCTTTCCGTCCAGCCCCATACTTTGTTCAAGCACCGGCACCACGCACGACTCGGGATCGATTGGCGCAAATCCAGGTCAGGGCTTAGCCAATACGAGAACACTGCGCCCATGGCCAAAGCAGAAACACCATGGACACTGTAACCGGCAGCTAACCCTACCGGGAATGAGACCAATGCCAGGGTAAGTGTAGCTTTGGCGTGTGGTCTTCCGCCTGGCATCTCTTTCCTCCTATAGCCATTACTTGGATGCTTTTCTTGCCTAACAATGGAATATCAACCACCTCTGTCACCTTGCCTTCCACACAAATGTGACTACCCGCTTCTATTCCGCCGCCATTACTGTTTAGCCTGCACAATATTCTTCCGGTGCCATCGTCGAGGTATACGAATGTTACCGGCAAAAGGGGAGGGCTGAGCACTCCTACAGCCACTCCGTTGATCCTGACATTCTTCTCCCTGAATTTCTCGGGAGCGTTCAAGATATCACTGATGTGTGTGGATGACTTACGGCTTTCAAATCCTGCTATCAGTACCACCACAATGGCCAGCACCGCAATAGCCAACAAAACAATTATTATCAAACGATTCCTTGAGTCTCGTCGATAATAACCGTCCTGAAAGTCATCGTTTCGCCATGACATTTTCCCATCTCCCCGCTGTGCATGTCAATCGACTTGGTTATGTCAATATTCTCCTCAAGAAAAATCTTTATCCGGCCATCAGCGAATCCCGTCCGCGGCTATCCCCTCTGAGCCAAGAACGCACCAACGGTAATGAGGGCGCTTATGCCGCTTCTTGTGCCGCCATTACTGTCC
>WFQT01000204.1 GCA_015486895.1 Anaerolineae bacterium | reverse complement strand
TCTGGCGTTTTTATTTTAGCCACAGAAAAATACAGAATTTCACAGATTTGGATCGAAAAGCAAAGGGAAATCCGTGTTAATCTGTGCAATCTGTGGTTGGCATGAGGAATCACAGATTGCACAGATTTCTTTTTTGTGTTTTTAATCTGTGGTAAAGATAGTTACGTTGAGCCTAAAACGTCATTCTCGCCAGACTCCAGTAACTAAAGCGGAGTCTATCCCAGCGCAGGAGGACTTATTTTTTCTGAGGTTCTTGACACGGTGGACTACAGGTTATGGCGCAAATAGCTCTTACCGGATCATTTCCGCAGCGTATCCGACCATTTAATCCCCTGTCCGACTTGACGGACATTGCCGATCTGATGAACATGGCCTTTGCATCTCATCTGGACGAGTCAGGCCGCCACAGTATTGAGGAAATGCGCCGTCTGGGTCAGGAGAACTGGCTATGGCGTCTTTTCTGGCGTTCGGTTCAAGGCAAAGAATGGGGCCTGACTGGCTTCGTTTGGGTTGAGGAAGGTCATATTATCGGGAATGTCACGTTACAAGTGGTGAAAGGGCAGAATCGACGCTGGCAGATTGCTAATGTCGCGGTGCATCCAGACTACCAAGGGCAAGGCATTGGGCGGGCTTTAATGTTAGCGTCTCTCACTGAGATTCGCAAGCGACACGGTGAGTGGGCCGTTTTGGAAGTCAGAGCGGACAACGAGGTAGCTATTCACCTTTATGAGGCTCTTGGCTTCAGCGCCTGTGGTGGCAAAATGCATTGGAAACTTTCTCCGGAGCGGCTGGCTGCAGTTGGGCCAAGTTGGTGGCCTGCTTTGCGACGTCTTCCCTTGGGTAAATGGCACTCTCTTTGGGAATTAGCGCATAATGCCTTGTCTACACAACAATTGTGGTGGCGTCCTTTCACCGTTGCTACAGCTCAGATGCTGTTGGAGGAAGACATCCTGGAGGGTGTGCGTCGGCTTTTCAACCGAGAGCACCTGTGTAATCTTGCCTTATGGCTAAATCGAGAGCAACTGGCTGCTTTCTTGCGCCTGGAAAGCTGGCCTAAGCGTCCTTTGCACGAGTTGATAATCCTATTCCGCCCTGGTCAGAGGGAGGAGTGGTATCATCGCTTACTGCTGGCTGGGGTGACGTTGGCCAAGCAACGCTTCTTGGCACCTGTAATGTTAACTACTCCTCGTGAAGGCCAGAGTTTTTTCCCATTCCTGGAGGAAGTAGGTTTCCGCTCCAGCCGGGATTCACTCTATATGCGCCTGCGAGTGGAGGAGTAGTAGATTTATGTTTAACTCCCAACAAGGAAATTTCCTTGCCACGCTGCGCTACCGGGATTTCCGGGTCCTTTGGATCGGCCAAGTTATTTCCCAGATCGGCAATTATTTTTTCTATATTGCCTTGCTTATAAAAGTCAACGATCTGACCCACTCGACGGCAACCATTGGCATATTGCTGATGGTTTTTTCCTTGCCACAGGCTATCATCGGTCCCTGGGCTGGAGCTTATGTGGATCGCTTGAATCGGCGCTGGTTGATGATCATCTCTGACTTGATCCGCGGGATAGCCGTGATCTTCTTTGTCGATATGACAAGCTCACATCAGCTTTGGTTGGCTTATTTGCTGGCGCTGATCATGGGGAGCGCTGCGAGTTTCTTTATCCCGGCTAAAGATGCTGTCATCCCCCTCTTGGTACCCCAGGAGGAGTTACTCTCGGCCAACGCGCTCTCGCAGACGATGCAGGTGGCAGCGATGCTTATTGGGCCGGCTACCGCCGGTTTTATCATTGCCTGGGCTGGCCTTGACACTGCTTTTCTCGTTGATAGCGGTAGCTTTATTGTTTCTGCTCTTTCTATTTTTGCTATTGCCAACGCTAAGATTGCTCATTCTCTGCCCGGTGAGCCGACGGTTGCATCAGGGGCGACTTCCATCTGGCGGGAGTTGTCGGTTGGCTTTCATTATGTTATGCATTCTCGGCTGTTGGTCACGTTGACGGCTATGATTATGGTAGTGATGCTGGGGGCCGGAGCGTTGAATGTGCTCTGGGTGCCTTTTTTCCAGGATGAATTCCATGTTGGTGCTGAAGGCTTAGGTATGGTAGATGCAATGCAAGGAGTTGGAATGCTTCTTGGCGGTATCGCAGTCGGCAATTTCACCGGCCGTTGGTCACATGAAGTTATTTTGAGCTTTGCTGTTGCTTTTGTAGGATTAGTTACGGTGGCTCTGGGTTTCCTTCCCGCCTTTTGGATGTACTTTCCGGTTATGCTTTTCTTTGGTGTTGCTTTGCCGCCTGCTAATTCGGCTGCTATGACTTTGATTCAAGTTCACACTCCGAACGAGGTTTTGGGCCGGGTGAATGGCTTGTTTTCCTCTTTAGTGAGCGTTAGCTCGCTGATTTCCATGGGACTGGCGGGGGCATTGGGTGCCTTGATTAGTATTCGACTCCTTTTTATCATCAGCGGGGCTGTGATTGCCGGGGCTGGCTTTTGGGGGCATTTTTTCTTGCGTTCATCTCCAGACCCTACCAATATAGAGTCCTGACTTCTCGCTGTTAGGCGCTGGTTTTTGGAAAATGGCTGCGGCTGCATGTATCAGCGTTATCTGCGTTCTATAGCAAGGGGGCTAAACAGTCACTTATTATCTATCTGCTGGAGTCTGGCAAGAGTGGCGTTGACATCGCGACTGATTGGGCCACGGAATGACACAGAATTACACGGAGAATTTTTGTCTTTAGCCTTTTCTGTGCCTTTCTGTGTTGTTCTGTGGCCTCTTCCTGATTCTCATCATAAAAAGCGGTTGGCAATATTGCCAACCGCTTTTTCTTGTCCCTCTTGCGAGCATTGATGGGCTTAGTACATGCCACCCATCTCACCGCCAGGAGCCGGGGCAGGTTTCTCTGGCTCAGGGATGTCTGTGATCAGTGCTTCCGTGGTCAAAATCATGGCGGCAATACTGGCCGCATTTTCCACGGCGCTACGGGTTACCTTGGCCGGGTCGATAATACCAGCCTTCAGCATGTCTACATACTTGCCCTGTAGGACATCATAGCCGATCTGTTTCTTATCGCCGTCGCTCTCAGCGTGGATACGTCGCACTGCTTCCACTACCACTGCACCATCCATGCCGGAGTTGGCGGCAATCATGCGCATTGGCTCTTCTAACGCTCGACGTAAGATATGCGCGCCGGTGGCTTCGTCGCCGCTCAGTTTTTTCTCCACATCATCCAGGACGGAAACGGCATTGATCAAAGCGACGCCGCCGCCGGGGACAATGCCTTCTTCTACGGCAGCTCGGGTAGCGCTCAAGGCGTCTTCCACGCGATGCTTCTTCTCTTTTAACTCTACTTCGGTGGCAGCCCCAACGCGGATGATGGCAACACCTCCGGCCATCTTCGCCAGTCGCTCTTGCAGCTTCTCCCGGTCATAATCGCTAGTGGAGGCCTCGATTTCGGCGCGAATCTGCTCGATGCGGCCTCGGATACTTTTGTCGTCGCCTTTGCCGCCAACGATGGTGGTGTTTTCCTTGGTGGAAACTACCTTGTCGGCTTGACCCAGATCGTTGATTTGAACGCTATCTAACTTGCGGCCCAGTTCCTCTGTTATCACCTGGCCACCAGTCAAGATAGCAATGTCCTGTAACATGGCTTTGCGGCGGTCGCCGAAGCCGGGAGCCTTGATGGCTATCACATTGAAAACGCCCCGTAGTTTGTTCAGTACTAACGTCGCTAACGCTTCGCCGTCTACATCTTCGGCAATGATAACTAGCTCGCGCTTACCGACCTGCATGAGCTTTTCCAACACCGGTACTAAGTCGTTGGCCGCAGAGATTTTCTTGTCATGGATCAAGATGTATGGGTTTTCCATCGCTGCTTCCATGCGCTCGGTGTCGGTGACGAAATAGGGGCTGATGTAGCCGCGGTCAAATTGCATACCTTCGACATACTCGGTTTCGAACTCCAGTCCCTTGGACTCTTCTACTGTGATGACGCCATCCTTGCCGACTTTGTCCATCACTTCAGCAATGAGATTACCAATCTCTTTGTCGGCAGCGGAAATGGAAGCTACCTCGGCCACTTGGTTTTTCTCCAAAACGGGGGTACTCATCTCGCGCAACGCTTTCACCACTGCCGAGGTTGCATTCTCAATGCCACGCTTCAAGAGCATTGGGTTAGCGCCGGCGGCCACGTTCTTCAGGCCTTCGTTGACAATAGCCTGGGCAAGAACAGTAGCTGTGGTAGTACCATCGCCGGCCACGTCGTTGGTTTTCGTTGCCGCTTCTTTGAGCAATTGAGCACCCATGTTCTGGAATGGTGCTTCTAGCTCAATTTCTTTGGCTACGGTGACACCATCATGAGTCACAGTGGGCGATCCCCACTTCTTGTCCAAAGCGACGTTGCGGCCCTTGGGCCCCAAGGTTGTCTTCACTGCGTTAGCCAGGATGTCGATACCCAGCTTCAGTTCCCGCCGAGCATCTTCACTAAAAAGAAGTTGCTTCGCCATAATTTTACTCTCCTTTACTGATTGAAAATTTAGCTACTGAAATGACCTTGTCGCCTGTCTGCTTGTCTGCAATAACTGTTTATTAGCACTCTAACCATTAGAGTGCTAATCGGTCGCTATTATACGCATCTTGAATTTGGATGCAAATTGAATCGGGATCGTTTCACGTCCTTTGTTAGTTTTCTGTTTGAATTACAGGGGCAGCGTGACAGCCAAAATGAACCGTGTTAGATTTGCCAATAGTATAGTCCTCATGGCAGCGTAAAACTATATGTTATTTTGAAAGTTTGGGTGTAGTGTTATAATGCGCCATTGTCCCCTGTAAATTGTTTGAACTGCATATCTCTAATGGCCGGTACGCTCATTCATGACTGACGACAATGTACTTCTCAATGGGTGTCTTTCTAATGAAGAGTGGGCCTGGTTAGAAGTTCGTCGGATGCTGTTTGCTTTTTTGTATGGTGTGGGCCGGGAACGATGTGGTCTCTCTCCCGGTGACGTCCCGGATGTGGTTCAAGAAACGTTGTTGGCACTACTTGCCGACGATATGCACCCTTTGCGTCAATTTCGCGGACGCAGTCGTCTTTTCACTTACCTGGCCAGTATCGCCTTGAATGTTTGCCGGACATGGCTGTCGCGCCGCCGGCCTTCGGAGGCGTCGGCTGAGCAGTACCTGTTGTCAGCCGCGTCCGGGCCCGCCGTGAATGATGCCTTGCTCTCCTTCTGGCTGGTGGCAGAAGAACTGCTATTGCCGCTGGATGTTCAAATCCTACGTCTGGATGCAGAAGGCTACAGCGCTGAGGAAATTGCCAGCTCGCTTTCAACGACGTCGCGTCTTTTGACGCCTAATAATGTGTATGTGCGCAAACATCGGGCCTTACGGAAATTGCGCGCTTACTTCCAATCAGAGACCGGCGGTGATATCG
>WFQT01000203.1 GCA_015486895.1 Anaerolineae bacterium | reverse complement strand
TATCTACGCTCACGGAAGCCGACTCTGTTGCGGAGGTAGCTGTCAGCGGGCGCACGACGAGACGTAATCCTTTGTGCCCGACGACTTCTACCAAGCTGCCTTTTGATACCGTTTGCCCGTTTGCTGACTCAGCTTGCCACCACCCTCCTTCGATAAAAACGAGGCCCCGAGGGGTTAGTGACTTTCGCACTTCTGCTTGCCGCCCTACCAAGCCCTCTAAGCCGGTCACAGGTGTCCGGTGATGCGCTTGCAGTACTTTTGCTAAGGCAAAGGCGAAGAAAGCGGCGGTGGAAAAAGCCAACACAAAGATCATGGTCCACGGCGTTTTGAGATAGGGGCGGTTGAAGAGCATGGCGGCGCCAAAGACAAAGGAGACAATGCCCCCTAAGGTCAGCGCGCCGTGGGTAGGTGCTTTGATATCCACGATAAAGAGCAAAAAAGCGAGTCCGATGAAGACCAGGCCGGTCATGTTAGCGTCTAACACGCCTAATGCGTAAATGCCGAAAATGAGGGCGATGGCTCCGGTAATGCCGGCCATGTAGCCCCCCGGCGAGGAGAGCTCTGAGATGATGCCCATAATGCCCAATGTTACCAGCAGCAGCGCCAAATCGGGGCGGATCAGCCGGTTTAGGAAGTCCTCCCATTGGTTTAGGTGGAAGTGGTGTACTGTCGCGCCGGCGGTGTGTAGAGTTACTTCCCCGGCAGCGGTGGTCACTGCTCGACCGTCGGCGTCCTTTAACAGCGTGGGTAGGTCGGGGGCGATGAAATCTATGACACCTAAAGCCAGTGCTTCTTTAGCGTCGGCTGCGGCTGCTTCGGTCACAGCTTTTTGGGCCCACGCGGTAGCCTTTTCTCCTCGTCGCTGTGCCATTTGTTTAGCGTCTTTCACCAGGGTGTTCTCGATTTTGCTCTGCAGGGTTTTGCCCAAATCTTCACCACTGGCGCCAACGGGGGAAGCTGCGCCGATGGTGGTGCCCGGCGCCATGGCGACTAAGTGGGCAGCTAAGGCGATGAAGGTGCCGGCTGAGGAGGCATGGGCACCGATGGGGTAGACGTAAACGATGACTGGTACCCGTGAAGCCTGGATGGCTTGAACGATGCGCTCCATGAGCAGGATTTGCCCGCCCGGCGTATCCAGTTCGATGATTAGCGCCTGGGTATTGTCTTCCTGGGCGGCGGCGATGGCCGTTTCTACATGGCGGGCTAAGATGTACGTCAGTTCCCCTTTCACGGAAATGACATCCACTGTTGGCCCGGCTGCCATCGCGGTGCTTAAGGTGGATGATAGAGTCAGGAGGAAAATCAACATTCCCCAGACTACAACTCTTCTGATTTTCATTGTAATCTTCCTTTGCACGATGGCATGAACAACTTTTGAACGGGTTTCTTGTATCAGCTTGGGATTTCAACCCCGGGCAGCGGGCGATGATAGAATCGTTACCTCTATCTCAGTTGTCCTCCCTGCGGTCCGGAATTAATGGTCGATACCCTGAATAATCATGAACTATCTTATTATAGCATAGTGCAGCGAGCCGCAACTAACGTAGAGCAAGCAGTCAGGAGTTGGACACGGAAATTTGGGCGTGGTTCAAAAGGGCCTTTTCACATCTTTACAAGTCTTCTGAACTTCAGAGCGAGCCAGGCCACAGAAAAACACGGAATTTCACTGAATGTCCTCTGTATTCAGCCTTTTCTGTGTCTTTCCGTGTTTTTCCGTGGCTTTTTTCTGCCCTATTTGTAAAGATCGATTCGCTTTGAAATGAACCAGGCCGCCTTCTACGTTTCTCTCCCCGCTGGTCTTGTTGATTGGGAAGTCAATGTCATTTGACAGGGGTCAGAGATAGGTGCTATACTTACGTGTTGGATTCTGGCGGAAATCTTTTGGATATAGATAAATGCATCGTTCTCATTCAGATGGAGGGGCATATCTTCGCGGGCGGAGTGAGTTCTGTTCCTGCCGTGGAGGACTGAGCAAGTGCGAACTAATGGGTTTTTTGAGGATCTGCGTGCGAAGCCTGCGTCAAACTATGTCCCATTGCGATGTTCCTGTGCTACGGTGAAACCGCCGGTGTCTAATAATACGTATCTGGAGTCTGGCGGAAATCCACTTTGTGGCTTAGCAAGGCAATCCTGACCAGAGATTGCACAGATTACACTGATTTTCACCTGAAATTTTGTGAAAATCTGTGTTAATCAGTACCTAAAACCAAAAACGCCATTGTCCAGTATGTATGTTTTGCCATCTCTGATTGGGATATCTCCAAAACCTGCAAGGGCAAAAAGGATCAAGCGACAAGCCCTCACATAGCAGTAGATAACGACCAAAGTGCTTGCCCTGAGCGCTGAACTAATGGCAAGGATGCATTTTCCTTGATGGCGGTCGGAGACCATTGACGAAAACACGCTTCAGCTAAGCAGTACGACAAGATGAACCGAGATTGTGTGCACGTCGGAGGTAACTTAGCCGGTGATGAAAAAAGAGAAGCCTGCTTTGGATGATGAGAATTTGGCGCAGTGGTTAAAGCTGGAAGCGTATGATTACGTACCAGTTCGTCGTGGTGATCTGCGTAAAGGGACCATTATGGCTATAGGGCAAGATGGTATTGTTGTGGATATCGGAAGCAAGCAGGATGCCCTCATCCCCCAACACGATCTGGAATCCGTGCCGGATGAAGTCCGGCAGTCACTGGATGTGGGCGTGAAAGTGCATGTCCTTGTGCATCGCATTGCAGAAGATGGCATTGTTATCGTTTCTCTTTCTGAGGCCTTGCAGGAGAGCGACTGGCTGCGCGCTGTGACATTGCTGGAAAGCGGTGACCTGGTTGAAGGCTCCGTCATTGGAGTTAATCGGGGGGGAGTGATGGTGCAATTCGGCCGTCTGACGGCCTTTGTGCCTGCTTCACATCTGACCCCTCCTATATCCAATCGGGATAGCAGTAAGCGTATGGAAAAGATGGAAGCAATGATTGGACAGACTGTTATACTCAAAGTGGTTGAAGTCAACCGCCGGCGTCACCGCCTCATTTGTTCCCAGAGGGAAGCCAAGGAAACTTTGCGGCAAAGGGCGTTGGACCGGCTGGTGGGCTCCTTGCATGTCGGCGATCGCGTGCAAGGGAAAGTGCATACCATCACTAGTTTCGGCGTTTTTGTTGAGTTAGGCGGCGCTGACGGGTTGGTGCACATCACCGAGATGAGCTGGCGACCGCTGCGTTCGCCGCGAGAGTTGGTCAATGTAGGCGATGTGGTGGAAGCCATGGTGATCCGCGTGGACCGTGAGAAGAAACAAATTGCCTTGAGCATAAAACAGTTGGAACCGAATCCGTGGGAAGGTATTGACGACCGCTACCGGCCTGGGGATGTAATCCAGGCAATTATCACCAACGTTTTGAAATTTGGTGCTTTCGCTCGCCTGGAGGATGGCATTGAAGGGCTCATCCACATATCCCAACTTAGTAGCGAACCGATTCAATCCCCAGAGGAAGTAGTACATGTGGGTGACATGGTCAATGTGCGCGTTTTGGAAGTTAGTGAGGCCAAACGGCGCATTTCATTGAGCCTGAAACAGGCTCCGCAGGTGGAGAAAGCTCCCGTAGATGAAGAAAATAGTGAGGTTCCTTCAAGCGAAAGTGAAGTAGTTGTTTAACGCAGAACAAGGAATAACGGAGCGCGAAAAATGTCGTCAAAAGAGAGTGAATTAGAACTGATTCGCCAAGAACGTCAGCGCATCTTAGCGGAGATGAAAGATGTACAGGAAGATCTTGCGGATGTGGAGCGACAGTTGGAAGAAAACCGTCCGGACTTTGGGCTAGGACGAGGTAGCCCCCAGCTTTATGAGTGGGAAATGAATCTGGCTCGACGGGATCGCTTGCAGGGAAGGGTAGAAAAACTGCAAGTGGCATTGGACCGCATCCAGGAGGGTAAATACGGCATTTGCGTGCGTTGCGGGCAACCCATTAGCGCCGAGAGGCTGGCGGTATTACCAGCCACCCAACTTTGTGCTAAATGTGCGCGAGAGTTGGCAGAGCAGCGCAAGAAGCGGCGGGGGCCACATAGACATCGTTGATGATTTTTTAGCTCTCCGGAATGGCCCGCCGGTGCGGGCTTTTTTTATTGGTTTTGGACGTTGGCGTTTTTGTTTTAGCCACGGGAAAACACAGAATTTCACAGACTTGGCTTGAAAAGTAAGAAAAAATCTGTGTTAATCCGTGGTAAATATAGCTCAGTCGAGCCTAAAGCATCATTTTCCCCAGACTATTATAGATTGGTTGTCAGGAATACCTATGCGCATTCTCGGTATAGAAACTTCATGTGATGAAACCGCAGTTGCAGTCATTCAGGACGGTGAACGTATTTTGTCCAATGTTGTCAACTCTCAAATTGACATTCACCGGCAATATGGCGGTGTCTTCCCTGAAGTGGCGGCTCGCCAGCACGTAGTGTCTATTGCGCCGGTGGTTCGGCAGGCGCTAACAGATGCAGCCGTCACCTTGGATGATATTGATGCTATTGCGGTGACCTATGGCCCCGGGCTGGTCGGCTCTTTGCTGGTGGGAGTCAATGTTGCCAAAGGTATTGCTTTAGCGACCGGGCTGCCGTTGGTGGCTGTCAACCACTTGGAAGGGCATATTTACTCTAATTGGGCGCGCCCGCTGGAAGCGGCGACATCGTGGGAGCCGCCGCAACTGCCGGCGTTGACACTCATCGTCAGCGGCGGCCATACCGACCTCATTCTGATGCGTGAACATGGCGTGTACGAGCCACTGGGGCACACCATTGATGATGCCGCCGGCGAAGCCTTTGACAAAGTTGCCCGGCTCTTGGGGTTAGGCTATCCCGGTGGCCCGGCTATCCAGAAAGTGGCAGTACAAGGTGATCCACAGGCCTTTGCTTTCCCATTGGTGTGCTTAGAAAGGTTCAATTTCAGCTTTAGCGGCCTGAAGACGGCGGTGTTACGACAAGTACAGCGTTTAGAGGAAGTTGCCGGCGGTGGTAGTGATCCCCACCGACGGCTGAAAGATTATCGCCCCGGCCTACTTGGACGGCAAACAGTGGCTGACCTGGCAGCCAGCTTCCAACGGGCACTGGTGGAAACGCTGGTAGTGCAAACGAAGCGAGCCGCTGCGGAATATAAAGTTGCCCAGGTCTGCGTTTGCGGGGGGGTCTCCGCCAATGTCCAATTGCGTCAACGGATACGAGAAGCATTGCCATTGCCTGTTTCCGTTCCGCCTCTCTACCTTTGCACTGACAACGCGGCCATGATAGGCGTTGCTGGCAGCTATGCTTTCGGCCGCGGTGAAATCAGCGGCTTGGACTTGGATGTTGTTGCCCGACCTCCGTTACCGCAGCGCCTCCCATCATCCGGGCCGGGCCAGGATGTTTAACCACGGTAGGGCACCCGGCGGGCCTGGGTTTTGCCAGACGGCTACCGGCGAGCAGTTGGCCGCTTGCAGCCAGGAAAGCAATTCCCCTTGGCGCAGGAAAGTGTAGAATCGCTGCCGGGGCACTAATTCAGGGTCTTGTACTATCCACTTCTCCCCTGTTCCTTCTTTTACCGATAGGTAAATAGCGCCGCCAGGGTGCAGGCAGCGGCACCAATTAGTTAAGGTTGTTGGAATGAGGCGGCGCGGCAAGTGTACCAGCGTTGCGGAGGCCCAGATGCCGTCGAAGCTGGCCGGGGCAAAAGGCAGCACTCGCATGTCAGCCTGCAGCAATCGCCCCGGCGGTGTGGATCGAAGGGCAACGCGAAGCATTCCCCTCGAGCGGTCCAGGCCGAAAACGGACACTCCACACTGGACTATCTCCTTGATGTCACGCCCGCCGCCGCATCCTACATCCAGCACCTTTGCTGCTGCCGGAAGCAGAGCGCAGAAGCGGGCCATTTGTTCTGCCAAGGGAAATTGCCCCCAATACTCTTGATAGCGCTCTGCTGCCTCGTTATAAGCGGCCACAGTGCGGCGAACAATCTCCTCTTCACCGTCGGTTTCCATGGCTTAGACTACGTTGTATTCTGCTTTTAGTTCCTTTCCGGTCAAAAAGCGGTCGAAGCGGAAAGGATCGATGTTCACCGTGTGGGCCCGGCCGTCGAGAATTTCTTCCGCCATGAGCAGGCCTATGACTGGCCCGTGCATGAAGCCATGGCCGCTGAACCCGGCAGCGACGTAAAATCCGGGCACGTTAGGAACGGCGCCCACGATTGCCTGGGCATCAGGCGTCACTTCGTATAGGCCGGCCCAGTGGGATAGTAGGCCTGCTTTTTCCAAGAGTGGCAGGCGGTACATAGCTTCTTCCATGTGTATCATTTCCCACTCTTGGTCCACGTTTAGCTTGTAGCCGGGCGTCTCGTTGGGGTTGGATTTTCCCGTCAAAAGGCCTCGCCCTTCCGGGTGAAAGTAAAGGGCTTCCCGGAAGAAAAGGACGAAAGGGAAACGAGGATCCAGCTCTGGTAGGGGTGTCGTCACCACGATTTGACGGCGGATAGGTACGATGGGAAGGTCTATGCCGACCATGGCGGCGGTCTGCGGTGCCCAGGCGCCACAGGCGTCGACGACTGCCGGGGTGGCAATGTCGCCTTTGTTCGTATGAATTCGGCTTACTGCTCCGCCCTTCAGGTCGATGCTGGTTACCTCCACTCCGTTGAATAGCTTAGCGCCTAGCCGGCGGGCGTTCTTAATGTAGCCGGCAACCACGCTGGAGGGGTCGGCTAAGCCATCTTTGTCGTAAAAGGTGCCGGCCAGAACGCCGTCGCTGTTTACCTGCGGTACCAGTCGGCGAATATCTTCCGGGGAGAGCCACTGCGTGTCAATACCCAACTGGTGCTGCAGGCGTTCGTTCTCACGGAACATTGTCACATCTTCCTGGTCGGTGAGTAGGAACAGGTAGCCAACCCAACGCAAGTCGATTTTCTGGTCCATTTCCTCGGCAAAGCGGTCTAACTGGGCCAAGCTGACCTTGGAAAGTTCAATGTTAATAGCCGAGGAAAACTGGTGGCGAATGCCACCAGCGCATTGCCCGGTGGACATGGCGCCGAAGAAAGGCTCCTTTTCCAATAACACCACCTTTTTCACTCCTCGTTGGACTAAGTGATAGGCAATGCTTGCTCCCATGACGCCGCCGCCTATGACGACAACGTCGGCAGTTTGCGGTAATGCTTTCATAAGTCGAACCAAACTCCTTTCTTTTCTGCTTGTGCTCGCTGATACGCTAAGAGCGCTGTTGCTGCATCCTGCACCGCCACGCCGACGGATTTGAAGAATGTGATTTCAGTTGCGGATTGGCGCCCGGGGGCATCGCCGCTTACGACCCGCCCAATTTCTGTCCATTGCGTCTCATCGGTGACTCCTGCAGCTTTTGCCCGCAATAGGTCGCCTGCTTCGGCTAACGCTGCTGGTCGGAAATCCACGAAAATGCGCGCCTTGGGCAGCCGGGGGACATCAACTTCACACATTTCCGGCGTGTAAGAACCGATGCCGTTGATG
>WFQT01000202.1 GCA_015486895.1 Anaerolineae bacterium | reverse complement strand
GAGGATACCGGCTACTGCTTTGCCTTGAATGCGAACCGCTGCAGCTAAAGAGCGGCAGAAAGACGTTTTGCCAGCGTTAATCTGGCCACTGACCAAGACGATGCCATGTTCTTGTTCTATGCCCATGGAAAAATCGTCCAGATGTTAACTAAGGATGGTCGGGCAGGTGCCTCGTGGGGACACATGAACCATACTCCTTTCTAAATCCGGAGGACTATCGCGTTTCCTTGTTAACCTGTGATGCTGTAGATAGGCACCCCCGGTGTATCACCGGATGCTGCTTACGCCCTAAAGGCCTTATTGCGTCCTTAGGCGGGTAAGCTCGGAATGGTTTAGTAAATATTCGTTTGACATCAACTTTTGTCAGTGTACGGGACTCTGGCGTTTTTTATTTCAGCCACAGGAAAACACAGAACCGCACAGATTTGGGCCGAAAAGCAAAGCCTGCGTTAATCCGTACAGTCTGTGGTGAAGATAGGCTGATGGAGTCTTAAACGTCATTTTCGCCAGACTTTAGCAGTATAGTTAAGGAATGTGGAAATGTAAAATGGATATACCAATATTGAGATAGCTGCCGATAATCGCTCAGGAGAACTCTTGACAGGAAGTGTTGGAGGCGTATAATTAGCGATCAGTCACTAATTGTGTGGTTAGATGGTTAGAGGGGTTTCGGGAGGTATTATTATCGTGGCAGAGCAGGATGTCGAAGTTAAGGTTATTCCCCGCAAGCGGGTTGTCAAGAAGCTGACGCGGGGCATGGAAGCCCAAGGTACAGTGCGGCAGGTTACCAGTTTTGGTGCTTTTGTCGATATTGGTGTCGGGACTGATGGGCTTGTTCACATCTCCGAGTTAGCGCCTTACCGTGTTAGTAAAGTGGAGGACATCATTCACGAAGGAGACAATGTTACAGTCTGGATCAAAGACCTGGATAAAGCGGCTAATCGCATTAGCTTGACCATGGTCCGGCCGGGCAGTAAGACCATCCGTGATTTCCATGTAGGCGACGTGGTTTCCGGTAAGGTTACTCGCATTGTACCCTTTGGGGCTTTCGTGGATATTGGCATACAGGGTCAGGAAGCGCTATTGCACGTGCGCGAAATGAGCGAACGGTATGTGAAGAGTCCAGAAAACGAAGTCTCCGTTGGTGAAGAGTTAGAGGTTAAAATACTCAAAGTGGAGCCATGGCGCAATCGTATTGACCTTACTATAAAAGGATTGCGTAAGGAAAAGGAGGAATCGACATCAGTTCCTGTATCTTCGACTACTGAACGACGGCGTCGGCCCAAGGGGAGGCGCAGCAAGAAAGAGGATGTACCTCTCACGAGTTGGCAGGACGACAAACTGGATGTTCCGACACCGTTTGAGTTTGCCCTGGAAAAGGCGCAGCGCGATCAACGTCTTAAGGAGCGCAAGCATCGCCGCAAGCGCTGGGAGGAATTAGAAGATGATGAAGATGATCCTATTACTCGTACTTTGCGGCAACACAGAAAGCGGTAAGTATTGCGTTTAGTACCTCACCGGTGTATGCGGTGTAGGAAAATGAACCACAAATTGGCACGGATTATATAAACTAAAAATCGGCGGGAATCTGTGCGATCAGTGGTTGGGTTTTTGGGTTCTGCTCTAATCAAGTTAGGGATACCCGAGACTGCTTGCCATAAGTGAGATAGATCATAGAAGCGGTGTGTTAGAACACACCGCTTCTTTAGTTTTTCGGAGACCATCGCGGATCTCTAACTGATATCCGCATTGAGGATGTTGCTCTCGCTGTGTATGGGGAACGGTTGTTTCGGCGGACAGCCAGACTTGATTTCGTTGAGATGTTTTCCCTGTTGGTAGTTGCTATCGGCGGTGTGGTCTTGGAGTAGGGCGAGGCGTAACCTTGCTTCTGCTCTGCTCAAAAGAGGTAGAGAATCAATGTTGAGGTCAGAACCCACAAAACGACCGATGCTAATAGTGGCTTATCCTCCAGAATTAACTCATCTGGTGCTCCGCCGACACCCACCACATGGATCAAGTAGAGGTAGCGCATTAAGCCGTAGATGACAAAAGCGATGGTGAGCATCATGAGGTGATTTTGCGGTAGGTTGGGTGCCGAGAAGGTGTACAGGGCATAAGCAATGATTGTTGCTGCCGTGATCATGCTGCTCATTTCATCAATGAATGTGAGGTTGTAGTCGTTCAGAATTTTGCGGTGGTCGCTGGCGTGACCTGTCAACAAAGTCAGCTCGTGGCGGCGTTTGTTGATGCCGATGAAAAGCGCCAGCAACGTCGTACAGACGTACAACCACGGGGAAAATTGTGCTACGGTGATGGCTACCGCGCCGGCGACTACCCGCAGCACGAAGCCAGTGGCGATGGTCATGACGTCGATGATCACGATATGCTTCAGCCAGAAAGAATAGAGTATCATTAGTAGAAAGTAGGCAACCGCTGTCCATCCCAGCAAGGGTGTTAGCCAGAAGGAGATGCCAATGCCTATCAC
>WFQT01000201.1 GCA_015486895.1 Anaerolineae bacterium | reverse complement strand
GCTTCACACCCCAACCGGTGCAACAATGCCTGTCCAACATACACAAGTGAAGCTTCGTCAGTGATTTCCCCATTTACTGCTGCCGCTGCTTCCAGCCGGTTGGGAGTGATCACCGTTGCTCCCCTGTACTTCGAGAAATCCCGCCCTTTGGGGTCCACTACCACTGGCTTGCCATACTCCCTAGCAACAGCAATCGCCCGATGTAGCAGGTCCGGCACCGTCACCCCTTTGGCATAGTCAGATATCAGCAGCACATCCACGCTGGCAGCAGTGTCCAAAATATAGGCCAGTAATTCCTGCACAATAGACTCAGCGATTGATTCCCGCCTTTCCCGGTCCACACGTACCACCTGTTGATCATGCGCAATGACCCGGGTCTTCACCGTAGTGGGCCGGTTCGTGTCCACTTTCAAGCCATCAATGTTCACGCCGTTGCTCACAAACAGAGCCCTGAGCCTCTCACCTGCCTCATCAGCACCCACCACACCCGCTAAGTAAACTTTCCCCTCCAGGCTGGCTATGTTCATTGCCACATTCGCCGCCCCGCCAGGCATGTAGGAGACCCTTTCAACTTCCACCACGGGCACCGGTGCCTCCGGCGATATGCGGGTAACCCTGCCCCAGATATACTCATCTAGCATCACATCGCCCAGCACCAGAACTTTCTTGCCGGGGAATCGCGCAACGATATCACGCAGCGTCGTACTCATAGACCTTCCTCTGTGAACACTTTGTAATATCGAGCAATTCCTTTCTCAAGAGAAGTGAAAGACTTCTCATACCCAGCACGACGGAGTGCAGAAATATCAGCCTCCGTAAGACTCTGATACTTGCCTCTGAGTTCATCGGGGAAGGGAATGTAGGTAATCTCGCCAAACCCCAGAAGTGAAATCCAAGTATTCGCCACGTCATTGAAACTGCGACTGTGACCGGTCCCCACGTTGAAAATCCCTTTTCTCGGTGGTCCCAAAGCAAAAAAGAGGTTGACATCAACCACGTCATCCACGTACACAAAATCTCGCCGTTGCTCGCCATTGGCATACCCGTCTGATCCTTGAAACAACCTAGCAATCCCTTTATCTTTCAATTGACAGTAAATCTGATACACTATAGAAGCCATTCTTCCCTTATGCGCTTCATTGGGACCGTAGACGTTAAAGTACCGCAAGCCCACCACCGTGCTTTCAGCGCCTGGCATAACGCGACGGACGTATTGATCAAAGAGCAATTTCGAGTACCCGTAAACGTTCAAGGGTTTTTCGTTTGCAGGTTTCTCCGCAAAGCTCTTGCCATTCCCATAAACTGCAGCACTGGATGCATAAACAAAGGGAATTCGGTGCTCCACAGCATAATGCAGCAAAACCTTCGAGTAACTGAAGTTGTTTTCCATCATGTACCGCCCGTCATATTCCATCGTGTCCGAACATGCGCCTTGGTGCAATATGGCATCAACTTTGGCATCAAACCTCCGGCTTTCGAGCATGCTGTGGAATTCACGTTTATCCATGTAATCCCAGATCTCACAGTCACGAAGGTTGACAAACTTACGGCTATCTTCAAGATTATCAACCACCAGGATCTCATCAATGCCTTGGACATTCAATGCCCGGACGATATTACTCCCTATGAATCCTGCCCCGCCAGTAACGATAAACATAAGCCCTCCAACGCTTACGAGGCCAAGGCCTCATCCACCAACTCACAGATAATATGTCCGATGGTAATGTGGGCTTCTTGAATCCGTGCCGTATCCTGCGAAGGCACAACAAGAGCGATTTCCACCAACGCAGCAAGGCGCCCACCATCCCTGCCCAATAATCCTATGCTGATGATACCCGACTCCCGAGCTACCTCCACCGCACGAATGACGTTCTCCGAATTCCCGCTCGTGCTGATTGCCAGCAACACGTCGCCTTCTCTCGCCAGAGCTCTCATCTGTCTGGCGAACACATCCTCAAAGCCATAATCATTTCCCACTGCGGTGAGTATCGAGGCATCGGTAGTAAGAGCAATTGCCGGGAAGCCGTTCCGCTCTGCTTTGAACCGACCAACAATCTCCGCAGCGATATGCTGAGCATCTGCTGCGCTGCCTCCATTGCCACAGAGCAACACTTTATTGCCTCTTTGCAGCGCTGCAACAATCACATGGGCTGCTTGGGCAATTGTCGCACTCAAGGCTTGAGCCACACGCCGCTTGATCAGCGCACTTTCACGCAGACGCTCAATGACCAACTTGGTATCACCATCTTGACCTGACCGGGCGAATTCATCCTTGCGTGGCCAACCAGCCCAGGCGAAAATGCGTTCGATGATTTCGGAAGATGAATACCCCGGCACACTGCTATCAATCGAAACGACCTGCCCCCCCACACCTTCAACCACTTCCCGTCCTACAATCTTGTCCACCGGCCAATCCCCACCCTTCGCAAGAACATCCGGCACCAGCGCTGAAATAAGATTGGCCGGAGTCAACTCATCGAAGACTACCACGTAGTCCACAAAAGGCAACGCCGACAACACGAAGGCGCGATCCAGTTCACTAACAAAGGGCCGTGCTTCACCCTTGAGAGCTCGAACAGATCGGTCACTATTGAGCCCTACAATTAGCAAATCACCCATTTCCCTGGCCTTTGCCAGATACTCGACATGCCCGCGGTGTAGCAGATCAAAGCAGCCATTGGTAAAAACAACGCGCTTACCCGCATGCCGAGCCTCTTCCCTGATTTTCTTTACTTGTTCCAGAGTTACAACAGCGCCCATTCACTCACTCCGTCCGTTTTTGTTGACTTCACTTTTGCCTCTAATCAACGGACATGCTAATACTTTCACGATCCGTATCGCTGCTTGTCCATCCCACAAATCAGGGTAAGCATCCTTAGCCCACTGCCACCCCCTACCGTTTAAAGTAGCCAGAGCAGCATTGACCAATGCGGCGTGTTTAATTTGCACTAGGCGATTCGTTCCTTGCTCAATTGTAACCGGCCGCTCCGTGTTCGGACGAACAGTCAAGCATGGTATCCCTAAGTACTTTGGCTACAAGTTAAGGGATCAAGCGTCTTGTCAAATTCAGGCCAGCGCATTTGTTTCAGTGCTGGTTCGGCGTACAATTGAAGTATGAATGAGAAAACCATTGGGACCAAAAAAGTGGAGAAACCGAGCTCTGTACGTCACACACGCGCTATTCAGCGAGACCGCACCAAGCGTCAGACATCCTGTCCGCCCGACGAGGAAATAGCCCGTCTATTTGAGGAAGTAATCCACCCTGCTACGTTGGCGCAGTTGGATTACTACCGTCGATTGGGGTTACGAGAGCGAGTATTGACGCTGCCGGTCATGGTGGCGTTGGTACTGAGCATGGTTTGGCGGCAAATAGGGGAAGTAACGGAATTAGTGCGTTTACTGCGTACAGAGGGGTTACTGTGGAGCGGGCAGAGGGAAGTCAGCCAGCAAGCCTTGTCGGAACGGTTTCGCACTTTTCCGGCGGAGCTATTTCGGCGAGTGTTTTTGGCAGTGCTGCCGGAGATGTTTGCACGGTGGAGGAGTCGAAAGCGACCATTGCCTCAAGAGATAAAATGGGCGATGGAGCGCTACACAGAGGTAAACGTGGTAGATGGTTCCACGCTGGATGCACTTTTAAGGAAGGTAGGGTTGTTGCGAGGGAGGGAGGAGAATCCGCTGGCAGGACGGATGACGGCGTTGCTGGACTTGTGTTCTCGGCTTCCACGAGTTGTGTGGTACGAAGAGGATGCTCAAGCTCATGATCAGCGCTTCTGGCCGAGGATTCTAGAGGAACTCAAAGCTGGGAGCTTGGTTATCTTTGACCTTGGGTACACCAATTTCAAGGTATACGCTCAACTGACAGCCAGGAACATGACATTCATCACTCGAGCCAAGCGGAATCTCTCTTATCAGGTGGAGAAGTACCTACACCGTACGGCCCAGGTTCATGATGCAATCGTATGGATAGGTGAGGGTGGAAATCGGCAACAGGTACGGTTGATCCAGGTGTTATACAAAGGGAAGTGGTTCCGCTACCTGACGAACGAGCTGGACGAGGAACGGTTGCCAGCCCCGTATGTGGTGGCTCTATACTGGCAACGGTGGAAGATAGAGACGGTGTACTCCATAGTGAAGCGTTTGTTGGGGCTGGCTTACTTCTGGGTAGGTTCGTTGAACGGAGTGCAGCTCCAGTTATGGGCAACTTGGTTGATGTACGCCGTGTTGGTAGACTTGACGGATGCAGTGGCGGAGGAACTCAACCAACCGTTTGCAGCTATTTCCATGGAGATGGTGTACCGGGGCCTGTATTATTTTACCCAGGCTTATCACAGAGGTGAAGCGAAAGACCCGGCCGCTTACTTGGCAGCCAATGCTTCTCTTCTTGGGGTGCTCAAGCGCAAACGTAAGAGGAAAAGGCCGTCACCTTTGGTGCTGTTCAATTTGACAAACTCCGCGGGGCCTTAACTTGTAAGCAATGGAATTAAGGAGAGAAAATGAAAGAATTGAAAGTGGCACTGGAAACTGTGACACCCATGTTTCTGGGCGGGGCGAAGCCGCGTGACAGCGATAATCATGAGGGTGAGTATGATGAAACAGACTATCGTTGAAGAGAAGGTTCAAGGCTGGGAACAAGATGTGTTGGCTCCCATATGGAACGGGGAGAAGCCGGATGCCAACAGGATCAAACAACTTGGTGGGCTAGCTTTGCTCAGCGCTGATACCGACAAGATAAAGCAGTACGTCTTCGAGTCGGCAAGGCTGCCGGAGATCCGAGGGGCGAGCATGCTCCTGGATGAACTAAACCGAGGGTGGCCCGGCAACGGAACCCCGAACATTCGAGAGATATTTGCAGCTAGAGGGCTACCGATTGGACGCAAAGATGATAAGAGTGCCCCCAGTTGCATCATCTACGCTGGAGGCGGTAGCTTCCTGGCGCTAGTGCCTCACGACTTGGCCGAAGCCCTTAAGGCCGACATTGAAGCGCTCTATCCTCGCACAACAGGGGTAGCAACGATCACTTGTGTATGGCAGCCTGTGGACGCAGACGAAGTATTAGGCCACCTTGACGATTTGATGGCTCGCCAAAGTCTGCTTTTACGACGGGCTAAACAGGAGAAAGACCCTTTACCTTTCTTTGAAGCCATTTCGCCAGCCCGACGCTGCGATTCTTGTGGCATCCGGCCTGCTGCCGAGGTGGAGACCGAACCCAAATTGCGTTGGCTATGCCAACCGTGCAAGAGAAAAGTTGACAAGTCACGTCAAGGGAAAACTCTTTGGGTACAGGAGTTCGTAAGCGAGTTGTTGGATGGCCGATTGAATTGTGATCCAGTAGCCTATGGCCAAGGGATCAATCCCACAGCGCTTGATTCGGTACAAGAGGCCAAGGATTTGGAAGAAATCGCTCAAGCATCCAAGGATAAGAAATCCATCGGCTTTATTTATGCCGACGGGAATGGGGTCGGCCGGTTGGTAGAAGAATCAAAAACAGTGGAGGAGTACCGGCGTAAATCGAACATCTTGCACGCGGCCATGCGGCAAGCCGTTTTTACTGCTCTTGGGCGTCATTTACACATTGCGCATGATGTCTCGCGTGAGGTAGCCAAGGGCAGGTACGAAAAGGTGGATGCTATTCATCCTTTTGAGATCATCACCATAGGAGGCGACGATGCCCTGTTGATCGTGCCAGGAGACAAGGCACTTGACGTGTCCATCACATTGGGCAGAACTTTTGAGGAAGAACTGTCCAGCCACGAAGAATTCGCCAACGGGCGAGCCACATTGTCGGTAGGACTGGTAATCGCCGACCGACGCAATCCGGTGTATTTCTTGCATTCCCTTGCCGAAGCCCTCTTGAAGAGTGCCAAGAAACGAGACCGGAAACTTGCTCAAACAGATCAGTCACCGGCTGAAGGTACACTGGACTTTCTCGTGTTAAAGTCTCAGACGATGCTCTCCACCGATTTGTCCGATTTGAGGGCCCACTTTCCCTGGACGATAACTGCAGAGCCACAGCGAGAAAAGGCTATCCTGACCGGCCGTCCTTTTACCTGGACGGAAGCCGAGCGCCTCAAGCGCTCAGCACAGGTTGTAGCCAAAGGGTTACCTCGCTCTCATATCCAGGCGCTGCGTCGGGCACTAAGGCAGGGACGACTGATGGGCTCGCTGTTTTACCTCTACCAATGGGCGCGAGGCGATGAACAGCGCAAGTCGCTTCTGCAATGGGTTGGGAGAGAATGGGGTGTGCAGACTGGGGAGGCTCCTCCACCTCCTTGGGCTCCTTGGGTCAAACTGGAATCAAAAGCAGGGTATGAACGCTATGGGACCGTGTGGGAGGACATTTATGAAGTGTTAGACCTAGTAGTGTCCCGGGAGTCAGAAAGTGAGGTGAAACAATGCAAATCGAAATTGACTTGAAAGTGATTCTCGACACCCCCTTCAGCATCGGTACAGGGGCTATGGCCGATTCCGTTGCCGACAAGCCTCTAATCAAAGATGCGGAAGGGCGACCTGTCATTCCCGGTTCATCCCTGAAAGGGCTTGTGCGGCACGAGTGCGAGCGCATTATCCGATCCTTGATCCCTACTTTTGAAGATCAATGGCCTTGTCATCCACCACTTGCCAAAGATATGTGTAAGGCTGACTCTCTTTGTCCTGTCTGTCGCATCTTTGGCTCTCCCTGGTATCCGGCCCCTATCACCTTTGAGAATTTGATTCTGGCAACCGAGAGTGGAGAGCCGCCTCGTACCTGGAAGGAGTTGCACAGCTTACGGAAGACAAACCTGCGTTTTGGCGTGGGCATAAATCGTTCGCGCAATGTGGTGGCCGAAGACTTGCTATATTCGACGGAGACCTATGCGCCACCACAAGCCTTGGTCTACCAGGGGCGCATCTGGGGGACTCTGAGAGAACGACGCGAAGTAGCCTTGTTATTAGCCGGGCTACAATCGGTCCTTGCCATAGGAGGGGACCGTAGTAGAGGATTAGGTTGGTGCCAGATAGAAGTGGCCGTGACATTGGATGGTCAGTCTGTCCCGCCCAGTGAATTGCTTCAGGAGTTAGGTCAATGGTCGAATTAGAAGTCACAGTAGAACTGAACACGCCGTTGCTTCTAGGCTCGCGTAAGCTAGGAACGGTTACAGAGTCACTAAAGTTCTTGCCAGGTGCAATGTTGCGCGGTGCCCTGGGCCGATTGCTTGCGCGCGAGTGTGGTCATTCTCCAGAAAACCACGCGGATTGCGAATTTGCGACCATCTTCCGAGCGGATGCCCAACCTCGTTTTGGTCCCTGCTATCCTGCCGTGAGTTCATTCTCATTTCCTTTTCCAGCAACTGCTCAACAGTGCAAATACTATCCGGGGTTCAGGGACCAAGATGAGGAGGCTCACGGCATCCACGATGCGTTGATTCCTCTCCTTGCTTACGAAGAGGTTAGCAAAAGCCAACGAGTCGAGGTATATCGTCCACACTGTCCAGAGTGTGAAGCCCAACTTGAACCGGTCTCTGGATTTTACGAACTCTTTGGAGATACATACTGGCAACCCAAACCCCGCTTGACGCGTCTCTCGCGTACGGCCATCAACCGTCGCCGTCGTGTGGCTGCCGAGGAACTGTTATACACATTGGAAATGCTCAGTGAGCAGATGTCCGGCCCGCCCGATTCTCAGAGGCGAACTCCTTCTGTCCCTACTCGCCTGCGTGGCTTCATCTGGGCAGTTGATGATTCTCAGGCAGAGCGTTTGCAAGCATTGCTGACACGAGTGACACACTTGGGCGGATCCACCTCTCGAGGACTGGGACGGGTGACCATAACTGCTGAACCTCGGTGGGAGACATCACCTGCCGATCCCCCTAATGCTGCTCAGCAATTGGCCGAAGCGGCAAACAACTTAGATTTCGAGAGAGTAGATGCCCCTGAAGGCACTCTAACCCACCGGGTAGCTCAATTCAATGCAGAACTGCTAAAGGCATTGGAACATTACCCGGACTACCAGCCTCCGGCAGGGCGTCTCTTTTTCACTGTGGACTGTCTCTCGGACGTGATCTGGCTCAATAGGGGGCTGCCCACAGCTCTGCTGCCAGAGCAGTTTGCCGGGGCACAGCGCGTACGAGCATTCAGCCTGCCACAAAAGGTAAGTGGCTTCTCCGGCGCGACGGGCTTGATGCGCACAATGCAACTGGCGATCGGGCGGGGAAGTGTCTTTGTCTACTGTTTGAACAATGCCACACCTGAAGCGGTGCAGGCAATGCTGGGAACTTTACAAAAGGCCGAACGTGAGGGAGTCGGCCGGGATAAAGAACGGGGCTACGGTTGGGTACAAATCTGTTCGCCATTTCATCTGGAGGTGAAGCCAAAATGAAGGCTCAAAGAAATTCGACGAGTTCTTTGTGGCTGTTGGTGGCTGATGATGTCGTAGATCGGGCGATGAACACTCTAATCCCACAGGCGAAGAGCCTAATCGAGGACCTATTCCGCTACCCGCACCGAATGGAGCGCAATCAACTGACCAATCTGGTCACCGTCTCATTGGAGACGAACAGTGTGGCCGTTGTGCTTGATTATGTGCGCTATCAAATGGGACGGGATAGTAAGGCCGAAACCTGGCGCATAGGACACCCCAGTTTCGGCAGCAAACTTCTGGAACAACTGGAAGAATTGCGCCGGATGGCCAGTGGATTGATCGAAGAAGCAATCCGCCTATTTGGAATTGAACCACCGGACCGCAACGCTGAAGAAGACCGACTGTGGATGTTACTGGTGCGCCGTTTTGTAGGCGCACTACAGCGCAATTTCGTTTATTACGAGGCGTTGGCCAAGGAGGGCAAGAAATGAACGACTTTCACACTCTTGGCTATCGTCTGCGGCTGACCGGGCGGCTGCGGCTGGAGACCGGTTTGCGAGTAGGCTCTGGGTTGACCGATGAAATCAGCGGCACCGATATTGCCGTCATCAAAGATGACCAGCGACGACCTTACATTCCGGGCTCGTCCTTCAAAGGCGCGCTTCGCGCCCACATCGAACGATTGGTGCGGCTGGTAGAACCGGGCACGCCGGGGCACGGCCGGGGAGCCTGTAATCCGGTGAATCGGAGTGAATGGTGCATCACCTCTGAACAGATGGATGCTTTACGACAAAACCCAGAAACGCTGGACGACCAGGTGTACCAACTTTCCTGTCGCGTCTGTCGTGTCTTCGGCTCCCCCTGGCTGGCTTCGCGGGTTCTGGTCAAAGACCTGCTGCTGGCCGAACCGGAATTGTGGTTCGAGCGGCGCTATCAGCTGCGCCACGGCGTAGGGATTGACCGGGATAGCGAGACCGCTTCAAGGGGACTTCTGTACGACTATGAAGTTGTGCCAGCCGGGACAGAATTCAAGTGGGAGATCGTCATTGAAAACGCTAACCGAGAAGAGGCCCAGGACGGGCTGGTCATTTGGGGATTGCGCGAGTTTGCCAACGGCCGGGTGCAATTGGGCGGTGGGCGGTCTCGCGGCCTGGGTTGGGTGCGGTTGTTTTTCGATGAAGCAGAAGAGGTGGATGCCACCGACCGAAACGCTCTGTTGGAGTACTTGCAGACCGGCAAAGGGCGTCCTGTGGACCGAGATGCGGTACTAGCCCGTGCCGCTACCTTTGCTCGGATGCTAGCCACAAGGGAGGAATGAACGATGTTCAAGCGTCTGTTCAACGAGTTAACTCTGGTCTTTGATCTCTCCCCTCAAGAGTCACCGCTGTTAATCAAATCAGGACGTGAATCTGGGGCCGATCCCACCTTGCTGGATATGAACTTTGTGCGTACGACACATCCGCAAACCGGCGAGGTGACCGTTTACTTACCCGGATCGAGCCTGAAGGGAACGTTGCGATCCTACTGTGAGAAGATCGCTCGGACCGTTCGGGCTGAAGAGAACCCTCGATGGTGCTGCAATCCATTCGATGAGACGTTCTGCGGCAAACAGTTCGATAACGGGGAATGGCCTAGCACGGTTCGCTATGCCAGGTCTTGTGTTGTTTGTCGGACCTTCGGGCATACGCATATGGGCAGCCATTTGGCTCTGTCCGACGCCTACCCCCAGGACACCCCTCGATTGGAACAGCGAGATGGCGTGGCCATTGACCGCATCACCGGGGCAGTAGCGGCAGGCCCCTTTAATCTGGAGGTGGTCACTCAAGGGACTTTTCGAGCCACATTGAGACTGCGCAACTTCCAACTGTGGCAGGTAGGGCTTCTGGCTGTGGCATTGCGTGAGATGGGACAAGGACGGGTCCCTATCGGATTTGGCAAGTCTAAGGGCTTTGGTCGGGTTTCCGTGAACTACAAGGAACTGGAGGTTGCCTATCCCGGTCGCTTTACTCTTCGAGCAAATGGGCACAATTTCGGTGCCGAGTTAGTCGATCTGGTCGCCTTTGATTTCCCCGGCCGTGACGAGTATCGCTTGGTTCCGGCAGACCCGCCATCGCTCTCATTACCTGAAGAGGGACGTGAGATGGTGGACGATGGGGCCTTTGGCCGTTTGGCAAGTCGCTGGACAGACGCGGCAATCATTGAGGATGTACTGAATGCGACCATAGGCCACTGGCGGGCGTGTGCCGTGGGCGAGTGGCCACCATCAGGGGAGGCCGACGATGAGTAACGGGTACCTTTACCGCTGTTGTGCTCCAATCACGCCCGAAGAATTGGCCAAGTTGCTGAAACAGCAAACAGGTTCGCCAGCCTGGCGCCTCCAGGAGCAAATTGATGGCCTGGAATTTGAGCAGGCTGACGCGTCCTGGTTAGAAGGGTTGCCAACTGGCCTTTGGCCGCAGGGACGAGTCTTCGGCCCAAACACAGAGGTGCGCTGGTGGATGACGGACGACGGCAACCTTGATGTTCTGGTGTTGAGTGAGACCCGGTTGGGTCTATCAGACGAGGAGTGGTATGAGCAGCAGATGGAGGTACGTCGTGGATACGGGCTATATCTGTGGGGAGAGCGCAAGCCCGATGATCCCTACTGGATCGAGACTCGCATCCCACGTCCGCTTCACTATCCGGTGGACGAGCAGGAATGGCAACAACACCCGCTCCCTTATGTCAAAGTTGTGGCACGAGATTACGCCGAAAACGGGATAGTACGGCTAACCCGGCTGGTGCGAGTAGAGCCAACCGATTTGCCACAAGGAGGTCGCGATGGCTAGAAGACCACCACGAAGCAGCTATAGGCGGGGCCCGGCAGCCCCGAAACCTTACGAATTCGTTCCTTTTCCTGACCGAGTCATACGCCAGGAAGTGCCAGGCCACCATATTCTCCGCCCTGACCTGCTCACGGGAATTTTGACCTTCCATCTGCACACAGTGACGCCCCTGTTCGTCAGTTCGGGACAGGTAGCATTGAGTGAAGACCTGGGGTTGAAACCGGGTGGGGTGGTGCAGGCTCATTACCGTATCAGGGGCCAACTGGCTATTCCCGCTTCGTCGCTCAAAGGAACGGTGCGGAGCATTGCCGAGGCAGTTTCTGCTTCGTGCCTGGGAGTGACGCGGGCAAGCCGCCGCGACCTGCCGGACGCCTTCCGCCGCCCTTGCACACGCCGCGCAGCCTGTCCGGCGTGTACGCTGTTCGGAATGGGTGGCAATGAGGCCTATCTGGGACAGGTGCGCTTTGAGGACGCGCTCTTGCAGGAGGGTGGAACGATGCTGTACCGCCTACCTTCCCTTTACCGGCCCCGACCGGGGGCGCCCGTCTACCGCGACCGAAGCCGGCGTTACAAGGGGCGCAAGTTCTACAAACACGGGCGTCCTCGCCAAGCTGATAAAGGCGGTGAAAGCGAGGTGATTCGTCCTGATAGCCTGCTGCTCGGTCGAGTCGTCTTTACCAATCTAACCGCTGAACAACTCGGCCTGCTTTTCTATGCCTTGGGGCTGGAAGGACGCTTCTTGCTTAAACTGGGCGGTGGCAAGCCGGCCTGTCTCGGTTCGCTGCTGGTCGAACCGGTGCGGCTGGTGCTGCGCAATGAGCAAGCAGCGTTCTTGGGCGATGCGCACGACGCTCAGGCGGAGACGATCTGGGAAGGGGATACCCTTACGGCTGAGGTGCGCCGGTATATCACTGAGGCCCGCCAGAACGGATATATCCTCTCACAGCAGGCCGAGGCGTTGGAGCGTGTGTTGCGCTTCGATCCCAACGACTTAGAGGAGTGCCCAACCGGTGCATATTGATGAGGAGGCAGTGATGGAGTTAACGGAAAGAGAGCGTCGGATCGCCGATACCCTGGCCCAGGCAATGGCCCCTGACGTGGATGCCAACGAAGTAGGCAAGGTGCTGGCCTTTTGGCGACGCTGGCGAGACCCGCAAAAGGTTTTCGCTCTGCTCAAACGGCTCCCAAACTCCAGTCTCGTGCGGACGAGGCGCACCCGTGGCTACTACCAGACAATGCATCGCGCCTTCAACGAGCACCTGAGAGACGTCCAACCCGGAGCCTTTGGCGCCGTTTTGGCCTGGGCATTTCGCTTGATGCGGTATTACCAGTTGGAGAGTGGGCAGCATCGTTCGCAAGATCGAAGGGGTCGGTAGTAACACGAGTCAACTTTATTGACATTAAGGCTCAGTGGGAGTGTTCCGATGTCTGGTGATTCACGAACCTTGCCCGAATTTGATAGCCTATATGCCGCCCTAAAGTATGGCTTTGATGAAATACAGCAAGAAACCGACCCTTTCCGTCGGCTGGCTTGGCTCATTGAGCGCCAGGAAGGCTATTTTCAGCAAACTGGTCGGCATTCCCGCCTATCTGATATACTGGGTTTGCCGAGCAGCGGTCCATTGTTGAGGGATTGCGAAAAAGTTCTGCGTGATTATCACGAATTGAAGTGCAAGCCAAACTTCCCCCGCCGGTTGATACAGGTGGGGCTAACAAGCGCCACGCGTAGAGAGTTCTTGGCCGTTCTAGGGGAGGTCGAGCGAGACGATCCTGAGTTTGGAATCGATCTTGAAGATGAACAGATACTCGATGAGATAGAGTATTGGATGGGATTTGAGACGGCTCGCCTGACTGCCCGGCCGCCGATGAGTGGAGTGGTGGCGGCGTTAGACACATTACGTCATGCGCGCAATAAATTGGATGATCCCAACGTAACTCGGGGAGATATTCTGGGTCAGGTTACTGATGCTTTTGTCCAAGCCGAAACATTGTTGCGCCAACTTTTCGCATTCTACGGAAGAGAATTCTATGGGGGCGAGTACGTGAACGCGATGGTCTCCCAGTATGAGTATGAGAAGGAACGAAACATATCCTCAATAGACACGGAAGTAAGACAACAAATGTCCAGCGAGAGTGGCTGGTTACAAGCTTACCTTCGAGGGAAATGGCAGCTTGACTTTGGCAATTATTGTCGCCTACTTCATCGTTTGGACTATTGGGTTTGGCAAGCCATCAAGTCGCCTCGCGATGATGCAGAGAGCGAACGTGGGATAAGATTTAAAGAGATTTTCGACCGCGATCGGCTTTTTCCAGGACAACAGAAAGCGGGTAGGAGTGTGTATGTACCTGTGAAGGAGGGAAATTCTATCCTGCTAAAAGATGTACCAATTTCGGATGAATTCACATCTCCATTTATCGCAACTCTGCAGAACTTAAACCCATTACGATCTCTTTACGTTCACGAAGACGATCCGGACTTTGTCCTTCCAAGCAATCTACCGAACATACGTGACGGTGCGAGAAAAATACTCGATACCTTTGTCGAACTGTGGAGCGAAGCCCAAGAAACGATTTTTCCGCCAGTAGTACTTGTCCGGCGCCTCATTCAAATCGAACCCGATGTTGTACGTATTGACTATGTTCCGGAGACCAGCTCATCCCTGAACTGCATTCGTGTTGCTACGGCAGATTTGCCTTCCGAGGTAGATATGACTCAACTACTCGGGCAGGAAGCTTTTCTATATGTGCGCAATGGGCAAGGCGGTATGGTCTCCGTGCTGCTGCTATATCCTGTCGAATGACCCAGGGGGTAACGTGATGAAAGTCTTAATTTCTTTACTCGGCCTTTCCCCCGGCGTGGTAACTGGGGCATACTATGCTCTCTATCACAGTTGGGGTATCGAGAAACCGGTACAAGTGGACAAAGTCGTCACGCTGGGGACCAGCGAGAGAGGCGTAAGACAATTTGAGGAGGAGATTGCACGCGAGTTCACCCGCTGGCATCGTGAGGGGAATCCCCTAGTTCAGTATGACAAGACATGCCGCGTACGTATAGAGGCCGAAGATGTGAACGATGAGGAGAGCATCTCTCAGTTCCAGGCCCGGCTTATAGAGCTATTGCAAACCTATCAGAACGATGAAGTCTACTTGGTCGTCGCAGGTGGACGAAAAAGCATGGCTGCCCTAGCGGCAACCGCCGTGCAGGTTTATGGCAAAAGCGTGAAGGGAATGTATCACCTGTATATAGACAAGGAGTTGGAAGAGGACGGCTCTTCAAGCCGCTTTTGGGTCATTGACTCGCAGCGGCGGCAGCAAGTGATGCGACCGCCGGCTGATAGATGCTGGCTGGTACAAATTCCGTTTTTCTTCATTCGGGAAGACGGCAAGCTGGAATTCCGGGGAAAGGTGGATGAGAATCTCGTAGGTGCCATTGAGAACCTCTTGGAAGTTCTGGATGAGAGAGGGAGGGAGAAATACTGGGATTACGTTTTCGAGGTCAAAGTTGCCGATTATGTGCGCGAGCGTGAGGAGTATCCAATCAGTATTCCTGGGTATCGTCACCCCAAGTTGCCTGCCAGTTGCAAGGAATTAGATGTATACGCTGAATTCTCTCACAAACGATTTGAAAGGCGCTTGGTAGTGGAGTGCAAACTGCGGCATATTGACAATCCGGATGACAAGCCAATCGATATTGAAGCGGTGAACCAAGTTATCCGACGGCTGGAGGCACTCCGCGAAGCCTTGACCGCCGAAGTTGAGGCCCAGGGCAAAGAACTCCGTCTTGAAGGCTGGGTGGTTTGCAATGCCGGCACGGTCGACGAAAATGCCTGGCAGAAAGCCCAGGAGCATGGTGTAAAACTTTGCAGGGCCGTACTGCCGAGGAATTGGAAAGAACGGGCTCGGAATTGGCAGATCCGTTTAGTACCAATAAAAGCATCAACGTGAGATGTCACATATCATGCTCCTTCTCAATTTCTCCCACCCACTCACCGACGACCATCTGGCCCAGATCGAATCGCTCACAGGCCAGAAAGTGGAGCGCGTCATCGTCGTCAACAGCCAGGTTGACCTAACCCCCCGGCCCCCTTCCCTCGCAGGGAAGGGGGAGCAACTGTGCATGTCGGTTCCATCACTCGCAGGGACGGCTCAGATCGCCCCTC
>WFQT01000200.1 GCA_015486895.1 Anaerolineae bacterium | reverse complement strand
TTGTATATGCGCATACTCTCACCCTGGGAAGCGATTGGCGTTTAGAATTTCATCCCAAAGACAGACGGCGGTACTTTCACGTCGTACATAGCTAATTTCTTCAGAATGGCGGGGCGAATGCCGGTGGGGCGCAATTCACCAATGATCTTGCCATCTTCGACACGATCTTCCTCGAAAAGGAAAATATCTTGAGTTAGAATTGTATCGCCTTCCATGCCGGTGATTTCAGTAACGGCGACGACTTTACGGCTACCATCTCTGATCCTTGATGTATGGATGATCAGATCCATGGCGGAAGCGATTTGCTGGCGGACGGCTCGCAGCGGCAAGTCCATGCCGGCCATGAGCACCATAGTTTCGAGGCGGCTTAAAGTATCCCGCGGTCCATTGGAGTGGGCGGTAGTTAGGGAACCATCGTGACCGGTGTTCATAGCCTGCAGCATGTCTAAGGCCTCGGGGCCGCGACACTCGCCGATGATGATGCGATCAGGACGCATGCGAAGGGAGTTAATAACCAGATCACGAATGCGGATGGCTCCTTTCCCCTCAATGTTTGGCGGGCGCGATTCCAGTCTCACAACATGCTCCTGGCGCAGTTGCAGTTCCGCAGCGTCTTCAATGGTGATAATCCGCTCGTTGTGAGGAATGAAGCCAGAAAGGACGTTGAGCAATGTTGTTTTTCCGGAACCGGTGCCGCCTGAAATGATGGTGTTGAGTCGTCCTACGACGCAGGCTTTTACGAACTCAGCAAATTCAGATGTGAAAGAACCGAGTTGGATTAGATCATCGACGGTGAGCGGCTCTTTGCTGAACTTGCGGATGGTGATGCACGGTCCCACTAAAGAGAGGGGTGGGATAATGATGTTAACGCGGGACCCGTCCGGTAGGCGTGCGTCAACTAACGGCGAGCTTTCGTCTACTCGCCTACCCAGCGGAGCTACAATGCGCTCGATGATTTTCATGACGTGATCATCATCTTCGAACTGAACATTAGTGCGGTGCAGGTTCCCTTTTTTCTCCACGTATATTTTCTGAGGCCCATTGACCATAACCTCGGAGATGTCCGGGTCGTCCAGCAGGGGCTGGATTGGACCGAGGCCGAGAATGTCGGCCATCACCATGTCAAAGAGCCTCTCTCTCTCAATGCTGTTCATTGCGATGTGTTTTTCATGAAGAACGGCATTGAAAATTGGTGTAATCGCTTGCCGACTGGCTTCTGGATTTTTTGCATCGACGCTAAAGCGCTGGTTGATGAGTCTTTTCTGGACCAATCTGCGCACCATAATGTACTCTGGCGGAAGTGGCTCCATCTCTAACAGGGGGGCTTCTTCCATTTCCCAGGTTGGGATATGCGCCGAGCCGCTGCTTTCCTCTTCCTGAGCATCGAATTTGGGCGAATTGAGCGGCTGATGGTGAAAAAGTGCCATCTTTCTCTCCCTACTTGATCCAGATAGGATCCCAATCATTGTAAGGATTATTGCTGATGTTGTGCATGTTGCTTCCATCTGCATTCATAATCCATATTTGTTTATGACCGGTGACCCGGTTAGACCAGAAGACGATTTGTTGGCCGTTTGGCGACCAGGAGGGGTGCTTATCCCATTCCCAACTGCCGAAGGTCAGTTGTTTGGCCTGGCCGCTGCCATCAGCTTTCAATAGCCAGATGTCGTCATTGCCTGAAATCTCGGATACTACGGCGAGGAAATTGCCTAACGGTGACCATGCCGGGTCATAATTGATAGATCCATTGTCCCACAGCAAGGTACGGTGCTCCCAATCATGGGTGACCTTGTCTCTCCAGGCATAGACGTTAGTCTTGTGTGCATCTCCTTCTACGTAAGCGCGGCGTTGGTGATCCGGCGAGTACGCTTCGGCTTCCTGTAGCTGCCGGTAGCTGTCGGGGTCATTGAGCATCATTACGTGGCTGCCATCTGGCTTCATGATGTAAATGGCGCCCAGCCCGCGCCGGTCACTGATAAAGGCGATCCAGCCTTTGTACCACTTAAGCGGGGCTGGCGTCGGTGTCGGCGATGGCGTCGGTGTCGGCAGTGATGTTGGTGTTGGCGTTGGTGTTAGCGTCGGTGTTGGCGTTGGTGTAAGTTGTAGGCCAATTTCGCGGCTCTTTTGTAGTGCTTTGTTCGCTTCCGGGACGGGGAAGGTCGCGGCAATGTTGTAAAGCGTGTAGGCCTGTTCGAGTTCGCCGGCCAATTCATTGCCTTGGGCTAAGTTAAAATATACTGCAAAAAGTTCCTCGGCCAGTAAGCCGCCTAAGAAGTCTTGTTTTTCTTTGTAAATGGGCACCCAGTAAGCGGCGGCGGTTTGCCATTGTTGGTGTAGGAATGCTTTGTGTCCCCGCATGTAGAGATTGGTCCAGTTACGCCACTTGCTGGCTTCTGCGTCTCGGGGTTTGACCTGCAACGCCCGGCGGAAGAGATTGTAAGCTACTTTCGGGCTATCCTTGTTTTGTGGTCTCTTGCTTAGAATGGCTTTGCCCTGGTTCATGTAGCTTTCGTATAAGTGTTGTTCCAGTTCCTCCGCATGAAAATTACCATTGATACTTTGCACGACCTGGTAGTTTTGAATGGCTTTGGTCCAATCCTTGGCTTTGTAAGCGGCTTCTGCGTCTTCCCATGCTTGCTGGATTTCAATTTCGTTTTTTAG
>WFQT01000199.1 GCA_015486895.1 Anaerolineae bacterium | reverse complement strand
TCCAAAGCCAAGGCAACTTGCTTCTCAACTTCCTCATCGCATAAAAGCTGCATCCGGACATCTTTAACTCCCTTGACTTCTGAAGCTGCTTCCCTGGCCAAGTCGCGAATTGTCTCTGTGCGCACCCATCCTTTCAATGTAACGACACCACCTTTGACTTCGGCGTCAAAACATTGCCCTAATTCCCGCAAAGGTGGAAAACTATGATACAACTTCTTGAGAACCATTTCCTGCAGTTCGTCATCGCTGATCATATTCTCACCAAGCCATTCGTCCCCCATAGTCTCTTTCTCTCCCTCTCAATTATAACCTATAAAACCGGCTTAACTGCAAGAAGAGTGTTTATATTGTGTCAGAGAAACGTTAATATGATGGGTAAAGATAGGGTGGCTTCTTCTCCTTTAAGATAGGAGCCAGCAACAACCCCGTCAGAAAGCCACCAACGTGAGCCCACCAAGCCACGCCACCCGTCATCACAGTGGTAGAAGCCAATGAAGCGACACCATTGAAGAACTGACTGACAAACCAAAACCCGAGTACCAAGTAGGCTGGTATATCCACGATCAGGAAGGTAATGAAAATAGGCACGCCCATATGTACTATTCCCCGGGGGTAATAAACTAAGTAACTGCCTAACACTCCCGCGATAGCACCACTGGCACCAATGCTAGGTACCGTAGAGCCGGCCGCCAGCAGTGCCTGAGCAACCCCGGCCACAATGCCCGCCCCCAAGTAAAAGAGTAAATAGCGACCGTGTCCCATACGATCCTCTACGTTGTCACCGAAAATCCAAAGATAAAGCATGTTCCCGATGATATGCCACCAACCGGCATGCAAAAACTGGCTGGTAATGAGCGTCAACAATACCAAGGGATGCTGACGCCACTGCGATAGAACAGCCGGCACGACCCCAAACCAAGTCAAAAAGGTCTCAACGTGAGAGCCAAGAGAAAGCTCGAACATGAAAACAAGCACATTCAGGGCAATAAGTGTATACGTTACAAAAGGGAAACGTCGTGAGGGTACGCTGTCGCCTAACGGAATCATCGCTCATTGCCTTGCCGGCCGTTACTAGGGCGGCGAGGTGCATAAGGTATAGGAATAAAATCCACCGATGCCTTATGTTGCCCGGGCTGAGGGTAAAGCTCCATTAACTGATACACTTCCATCGGCATCTCGGTGCTTACATTCAAACCAAAATCCCTCGCCTGCATAGCGGAGATAGGATAATCATGCGTCCAAATACCGCTGCTCAACTGGGTAGCAATCTCTTCTGCTTTACCCACATCCATGCCCCGGCGTTCCATTAACTCTCTTGCCACAGTGTGCACCTGCTGCAACGCCTTCCGAGAAATATCGGCCAGAATTAGCGTTTCATCATCCAGCTCATTAGCGTCCTTCATGGAAACCGTCTTGACAATGGAAGCCGCCGGATATTGCCCTAATTGTGGGTCAACAGGCCCCAAGACCGCGTTCTCGTCCATGACAATCTCATCCGCTGCCAAAGCAATGAGCGTCCCACCGGACATGGCATAATGGGGCACAAAGACAGTGATCTTCGCCGGATGACGATCCAATGCCTTGGCAATTTGCTCTGCCGCCAGAACCAGCCCCCCCGGCGTGTGCATAATGATATCAATGGGCATATTCTCCGGAGTCATGCGTATAGCCCGCAACACCCGCTCGCTGTCTTCTATGTTGATATAACGAGCAATAGGAATGCCCAGGAACGCCATAGACTCTTGGCGGTGCAAAATGGTGATAACGCGAGAACCATGCTTACTTTCCAATTTCCTGATAATACGCTGACGAGCCGCTTCCAACCAACGCTGCTTCAGTAATGGCTGAAAACTGGCCAAGATGAGGATAAGCCAAAACAAATCCCAGAAGTTCATTACCTACCTCCCGCAAAAGAGTATAACGTCAATGCCAGCAAGGCACAGAGGACAGCCATACCGATCTCCCTGTCCCATCCATTCTATGCCAAACTACTACTTGCCAACGAGCGCTCGCAGGAAGAAAAGCAAATTAGCCGGCCGTTCCGCCAGACGGCGCATAAAATAGGGGTACCAAGCCACCCCGTAGGGCAAGTAAATACGCATGCGGTACCCTTCCTGAACTAATTGTGCTTGCAGATCACGGCGAATGCCGTATAACATCTGGAACTCAAAGAGATTCAGTGGCACATTGTGCTCGTGGGCAAAGCGTTTTGTGTAGTTAATCAAGATAGAATCATGGCTACCCATAGCCAGCAAAGCACCTTTAGCCCTGGCCTCATCACTGAGCAGCAAGGCAATGACTTTTTCCATCTCCTCGTTAATCCGCTGGCGATCTCGGTAAGCAATGGCAGGTGGTTCATCATAAGCACCTTTCACTATGCGAATATCACCAATCTCCTCATCGATCAATGCCTGTACATCCGCCAATGTGCGCTTCAAGTAACCTTGCAAAACAATGCCCACGTTGTCGAATTCAGAGCGGACACGCCGGTAAAATTCTAACGTTTTGTCGATGTAATCGGAACTCTCCATATCAATGCGAACAAAACGGCTCGCCTCAGCAGCTCGCTCCACGACAGCCTCCAAGTTACGGAAGCAAAAAGCCTCATCAATGTCTAGACCCAAATGCGTCAACTTAACAGAGATGCCGCTCTGAGCATTCTCCTCCTGAATACGAGCCAAAGCCTGAACATACTCCCGGTCTGCACCTTCGGCTTCCTCCATGTGGATTACATGTTCGCCCAAATGATCCAATGTCACTGTCATGCCACGGGCATTCAATTGTTGTACGACCGCCATGGCTTCATCCAATGTTTCCCCAGCCACAAAGCGGCGGGACATACGATGAGAAACAGGAACCTTCGCAATCAAGTTCTGAGCACCTTCGCTCTCAGAGAGAGCTAACAACACATTACGCAACACAGACATCAGCCTTACGCTCCTTTGCATTAATCACCGGACACTGGCGCTTCCATTTTAGCCACAGGAAAACACAGAATTTCACAGATTTTATCCTTGTGTTGTAACTGCTCAACCTTGAGCAAATAGAACACAGATACCGCATATTTCACGCTGATACTCGCAGATAAAACAAATAAACCAGAAACGATCAGCGAAAATCAGCGTGTATCAGCGTCATCAGCATCCGATTGTTGGGAAGGTTGAGTAGTAACCTTATGTTTTTAATCCGTGCAATCTGTGTAATCTGTGGCAAAGATAGCTCGATCAAGACTAAAACGTCATTTTCGCCAGACTCCAGTTAACCAGATAAGATTGATTCACCCCAACAGCACTATTATGGCACGCGATTATAAAATGTAAACACGCCAATGACAAAAAACAAGAACCCCCACAGGCCTATGGGGATAAAGAGCACCACGATCGCTCCTCCTGCCAATGCTCCTCCTATCAGAGCCACGGTAGTATAAATTCGCAAGCGGCGCGCCCGCTGGCGACTGGCGGCGCGCCAAGTTCCGTCGGCTGCCAATCCGGCTAAGGCAGGTGCCAGCAATAAGCCCCAAAAGCCGATGAAAAGGACCACCAGAAGGCCCACCAATATCAAGAGTACCCCTTCGGCGAAAGAAATCAGCACTGCCAACCCCACATTGGAAAGACCAGCATTAAAAAAGCGGCTTTGCTGATCCCGAATGCAATCATGACAACGATAACCCACATCCGTCAAAACCAGGCAGTCCGTGCACATGGGCCGGCCGCACTTGTTACAGCGTAAATAGGTCACCCGGTCAGGATGATTTGTGCAATACATCACCACAGGCTCTTTGTCGTCTGACGTGACAGCGCCTTCCGTAGCCCCAGGCTCCTTGTCATCTGACGCGACAGCGCCTTCCGTCACTTCTTCCCCCTTCGTAATGGATATATTCAAAATGAGCCGGCTGAGCGAACACGCTAATCTAACCTGGCCGAGCCAGAACTGAAAAGGCAACCACAGATTTGCGCAGGTTACATTAATTTTTTGGCTTTTTCTATCGGCGTAATCTGTGTAATCGGTGGGATCTGTGGTCCATTTTCTTGCACCGTACACAAGAATTTCGTCGGTACGGTACTAACCGTGATTAGAGCCCTTCACAATAGCTCAGGCCCCTACCGCCGGCAAATTCTGCTCAAACAGACCAACGCAATCTCTCCATTAGCGTGCGGTAGAAATAATTACGCTCCCGGATATGAGCGAAAACGGCCACGTGAGGACTACTTTTGACTTCCAGACGATCGCCATTAAACATCTCCACCTCGAACTGGCCGTCCACTGTCAAAATCGCCTGGTGATCCGTGTCCACCCGCAGTGTTACCACAGTACCCTCAGAAAGGATAACGCTCCGGTCTAAACACAAATGAGGTGCAATAGCAATAAGCAGAATATTCTTCAACTCTGGGGGTAAAATCGGACCCCCAACAGCCAGCGCGTAGCCGGTGGAACCGGTCGGTGTAGCTACGATAACACCATCAGCCTTATACATGGTCAAGTGGCCACCATCGACCATGGCATTGATGCGCACTAAACGGGCCAGGCTTCCCCTGCTGATCACAACATCATTCAAAGCTCGGTAGCGCCCAACAAGTAGTCCCCCGTTGCGGAACATGGTAGCTTCTAACATTAACCGCTCTTCCTGCCAGAAGTTTCCCCGCAGAATTTCGTCCACGGCTTCCTGCCACTGGTCAGGAAGCACTTCTGCCAAGAAACCCAAGCGGCCCATATTCACCCCGATAATCGGTATCCCGTAGCCGGCAGCGACACGGCCTGCCCGTAACATGGTGCCATCACCGCCCAAGACAATCAACATATCAAGTTGCCCAACTACTTCCCGCAGTGTATCTTCTTCCCAACTGGAGCACCGGAACGTATCATAACCGAGCTGCTTCAAGTAAGAAGCAATTTCATCCGCCAATGGCAGTGACGCCGGAATAAAAGGATGATGCAAGACACCAAAGCGTTTCATCGATTATCCTCAAGCTACAAGATATAGATGCAACCGGCTACCCCTCAGCCGGCTTATATGGCGTGTGGTCACTCAGGTTGGCATTCTCGAAGACAACCCACAACACCCGCTGTCCGTCCACAAGCACCGAGGCAGTCACACCCAACCCCTCCGGTCGCAGGAAATAGTAGCCGCTTCCCAAAGGGGCAAATTCACATACATCGTTGCCGTACTCCGCTTTGCTACCTGTAATCTGAGTAATGCCGTGCCAGCCCTCTGCCCAAAGATGCACTGCCAGATCAGGTACTCCTCGTACCCGACAGCGCAGCACGCCGAAGCCAGGGCCGGGGCCACCGTCAGAGACTTGATAGCCCCAGTTCTCTGCTGCCTCCGGTTGCTGCGGCACGGCAAAATCCGCCTGAACTTCATTCTGGCCATCTAACTGAATGTTAGTCCGTTGCAAATCGGTGCCCACTACCCGCAGCGCGTACTCTCCCGCTGGCAAGCCGACAAACGCATAAGAGCCATCCTCATCAGCTTGAGCTGTCCACTGATTAGTAATGGAGCTCAAGACTAACCGCGCTTTTGCCCTGCCGGTCACTGTGCCCCGAACAACACTGCGCTCTGGCGCCAAAAGCGCCAAGCGTATCGTGGTAGCATTGTATCCATTCATCTCAATATCAGAACGACCGACCTGCGTGCCGACGACAGCCAAGCTGTAGCGACCGGCAGGCAAATTAGCAAAGCGGAAACGCCCTCCAGCCGTCAAGTCCAAGCTATCAGATTGGGGCCCTGATAAACGCAAAGTATAGCCAGCACCGTTCTCCACCACGCCCTCGATAACGCTATTATCAGCCGGACCACTCACCGCCTGTTGGAAAAACTCCACCCAAGTAACCCGTGCGGCCGGCAACTCTAACGTCACCCGTACCCCGATTTGGGCAGGCTCTAAGTAGTAACGCCCGCCGCCTAAGGGAGCAAACTCACACGCGTAGGGACCATACTCCGTCTTGCTGCCGGTGAGTTGGCTCGTGCCTGCCCAGCCGTCGGCCCACAAGCGAACCGATAAGTCTGGTTCCCCTTCCACACTGCAGCGGACCACAGCAAAGCCCGGGCCCGGCCCACCATCTTTCACCCGGAAGTTCCAGGTAAGGGCCGGATGCAAATCCAGGTTCACCTCCACTTGGTTACGACCGTCCAGCACGATACCCCGGTACAGCAAGTCACCTTCCTTAACCTCCAGAGTATAGCGACCGGTGGGTAGACGAGTAAAGCGATAATGGCCGTCCGCCGGCAGCGTGCGCGTCCGGCGCACCGGCCCCCGCAGCCGCAGTCGATACCCTTCGGCATGCAAAACATGACCATAAATCACACTCTGGCGCTGCAAGGCACTCAAGTCCAGATCAACCGTTAAGAGATTGCTACCGTTCAGCACCAAGCCCTCATGTTCAATCTCAGAGCCCAATACAGAGAGAGTGTAAACGCCCGGACCAAGGTCGGCAAAGGTGTACTCTTCCTTCTCAATCTCTCGGTCTTCCAGGTAATCAGTACTGCGAAGGCGCAAGATCAAACCATCGCCCCCCAGCGCCTTGCCACTAATGCTGCTTTGCTGTTTGCTACCGCCTCCCTCACCTATGAGCACCCAGGCTTTCTTAGGCAACTCCTGCAGCGCCCCCACAACCGGTAACTGCCCTCCCGGCCAGACATCGCTCACCCAAGCGTTTCGCTCCCAAGCACCGCGAGCGCCTAGCTTCTCATCGGCCAACAACCAGAAAGCAGTGCAGAAATAGTAATCAGGCGCTTGCTCATTATGCTCATCACTGCCCATCATGATGCGCGCTATGGTCAATATTTTGTCCCGGTGTGACTCAGCAGTGGTCGTAGGATAGCGAGGATCATCATCCTCACCGATAATGGGGCCATTCTCCGTGCTGAGGATAGGAATATGCCGGCCCAAATGTTGGAGGGCCAGGCCATCGAAATAAGTATAAGCCAACCAGCCAGTATTGTCATCAAAAATCGTATCGCCGGGATTAACTCCATCACGGCGATATCGGTTGACGGTAGCACAGTCCCGTTCGCCCCAAGTATGGCCTTTCCACGCCTCTGTCCCTAACGCCTGACAAACTGCCTCCGTTATCTGACGGCCGTTTTGATTAACATCGTCATAGGGATAATCTAAAGGGTGATTAATATCGTAGTTGTGGATCGCCCACCACACCGGACCTTCCAACAGATCCCCGCCGCCCTGTTTGATAATTTCTCCCAACAAATCCCAGCGAGTCGAGACGGCAGTGGCCGGAATCGCCGGATAGCCTCCAGCTTTCAAAATGACTTCCATATCACAGATAGCATTGCGGGCCACAATTTGCTCCGCAGTCTGCGGATCAGGCAAGCCATCCATCCACTCAGCTACAATATCCGGTTCGTTGTTAAACTCAAAATAGCGCACACCAACAGCAACGTAATCAGCCAAAGCGGCCCGCTCAGAAGGGCCTAAGACACCTTTTTCCGGGTCGCGAGAATTAGGCCGGTCACGGTACAACCGAACAACAGGCATGATATCGTTCTCTATCAAGAGCTCCGCCAAAGGTAAACCATCGGGATGTAACATCTTGACCCACTTTATGCCCAACGCCTTGAGCAAGGGAAGCCAATTGTTACGAACAGCATCCACGCCAATGACTGTCGGTCGACCAGGACTCCAATGCACGCCGAGGCGCGTATCTTGTGCTGGTCTAAGATACTGGTATATGTCCATGACCGATTTACCCCTTTCCATAATGAAAGGTAGCCTAACATTTAATTATGGCTACTACGAACACTGTCCCGCCCAAGCAGTAGGAACCCTGCACCCTGCGTTCACATGCCAGGCTTACTGTAGGCAAGCGTGCCTGCTTCGAAAATAGGACGCTGATTGACGCAGATTCTCGAGATTTCCGCAGATTTTTAAAAGATCAGCGTTCATCTGCGACCATCAGCGTTATCTGCACTTTATTTTCATCGTTATGCGGTGTGCAAACCGCTCATGGCGACTGCCACGTGCCTGATCTGTTTACATCCTCACGTACCCCAATCACGAGGATAAAGAAAATCGCTGCCCACGGTGCGGGTACTCAATTTAGCGATAATGGGCATGAGCCGTTTGTACTGGTTGCGCCGCACCCGTTCCCAGACAGCCCGTACCAATGATTCCGTAAATCCCTCGGCTACTACCTCTTCCACGCTATAACGACCATCGAAAAGGAGGTAAAGAATTTGATCCGCTTCGGCGTAAGTGAAGCCCAGCTCTTGTTCATCCGTTTGCCCCACCCAGAGATCGGCGGAAGGAGGCTTATGAATCACTTGCTCCGGCAAGCCTAAATAGGCCGCCAATTGACGTAACTGTGTCTTGTACAGATCCCCCAAAGGATTCAAAGCGCTGGCCGAGTCCCCGAACAGGGTCGAGTAGCCTAAAAGGATTTCCGTTTTGTTGCCAGTGCCTATCACCAAGCCATTCCAAGCAGCGGACTGGTCATAGAGCACAATCATTCGTTGTCGCGCCATGACGTTACCACGGCGCCGCTTAGACATCTCCGGCTGGCCGGCAAACAGCGGCTCCACCATGGGCGTAATCTCTATAGTCTTGTGCTGCACACCCAACTGGTCAATAACCGCCTGAGCATCGGTCAAGCTGTCAGGGCTAGATGTCCGATACGGCATGCAGACCGCCAGCACGTTCTCAGGTCCCAAAGCATGGGCAGCCAAAGCACATGCCGTTGCGGAATCGATGCCGCCAGAAAGCCCAACGACAGCTCGCCCGAAACCAAAACGGGCCGTCTCCCGGCCTAAGAACTCCATCAGAACCCGATGCACCAACTCCGGGTCAATGGCCAACATCTGCAGTACGCGCTTGTTAATCACGTTCTCCCCCCAGGTAACGCGTCCAAAGCCGGCGCTGCAAATAGCAGGTAAAACGCATAGCAATACCTATGAGCACGCTCGCTAACCAGCGCTCCAAGTCTGGTCGCTATTATTGTTGCCACTGTTTGAGTACTGCATCCGTAGCCGACGCAGGCGTTTCCTTCCCGGCCAAAACATTATTCAACGCCTGCTGGAAAGAGCGAGCTAAAGCCCGCTGGGTAGGCGTTACCGGCTCCAGAGTCGCCAATTGAAGCAATTGCGATAAGAAGGCGACATAATCATCGCGCTGGGGCCAAGATTCCAAAGCCGCCGGCCGGGTCGGCAAACGTTGAGCAGCAAAGCTCCAGCGACTCATTTCGGCATCACTGGCCAACCAATGCATAAAAGCCATGCTGGCTTCCTGTCGTTTTGGAACCGTGGCTACCATAGAGAGTCCCCAACCGGAAGCGATAGTCAAAACAGTGCCATTGGCCGTGGGAACCGGTGCGAAACGCAAATCAGGCATCGTCGTCCTTTGGCGCAAAAAGCGAGTGGCGCGGATCTCCACAATATCCCCACCGCCCAACAGAAATGGTTGCCAAGCATCATCAGGAGTAGCGAAGGAAAGCACCGCCGGTGGGAACGTGCCCTTGCCCAAAGCATGGCTATAAAAATCCAGAGCACGTTGTAGAGGCTGCGCTACAACCATCTTGCTGTCATCCCAGTTGCCACCGCCGCCTATATACTGGATGAGAAAAGCAGCGTTGGCTTCCCCCTGGTACCCACCAGCAGGCAGCAAATAGCGCCACTTCTCATTTAACAAATCAGACCAGTCCCGCGGGGGAGAAGAAACCTTGCCGGCTAAGTAAGCGATGTGCTCCACGTCGGCAGTGTACGGCAATACATAGTGAGCCCCACCAATTTTCCAGGCAGAGCGGGCAAAAGGATAGTAGCCGTTCTCGGGGGGAAGCATTTTCGGCAACAAAGGCTGCAACAAGCCGCCTTTCACCGCCTCACCTACACCCCGAAAATCCAGCGATACCATGTCAGGCAGAGCCCCCGGGGCAACCTTCTGGCTGGCCTGCAAGTAATTGAGAATGCCGGTAGAGCCGTAAGCAGACTTCAACACCGGCTTCACCGTGATATTTGGATAAGCCTTCTCAAAACGAGCAATGCTATCAGCCAGCATCTGCCCGCCATTGTTAGCCGCCAAAGGAGATAGCCACTCTGGCGTCCACCACACTAATTGGATATGAACAGCCGCATCAGGAGAAGGCTTTGCCGGTGATTCCGTCGGCGTAGCCGTGGTCAGAGGGACAACAGAGGTCATCGCCGGCGGCGGTGTTTTCATGAAAGGCAATGAGGCTTTCCACCCCGGCCAATAAAAGAAAGACACAACCACAACAGCTACCAACAATAAGATTAAGAGCAAGATGCCAACGCGTTTCGCCGTCATGGCATTCCTCCAAAACAAGCAGATTAGCCGCCTGCCAGCAGACTCCGCAAGACAGCCATGTTATCTACGTCCTCGTGCATGTCAGCACTCTTAGGCGTTTCTAAGATCATCGGCTTGCCCTGAAGTCTGGGATCGTTCACCACATTACGGAAGCCATCCAGGCCAATCTTCCCTTGGCCGATATGAGCATGACGGTCTTTGCGGCTGCCCAGGTCTCCAATGCTATCATTCATGTGAATAGCCTTGATCAAGTCAATGCCCAACTTGCGGTTAAACTCCTCCATGGTGGCAGTGTAGCCTTCTGCCGTCCGCAACTCATAACCGGCGGCAAAAATATGGCAAGTATCGACACAAACGGCAATCCGCTCAGGCGCAGTCACATTATCAATGATCCGGCGCAAGTGCCAAAAGGCATACCCTAAGTTCGTGCCTTGACCGGCAGTAGTCTCCAAAAGCGCCAGTGACTTTATCCCCGTCGTCATCTCCAACACCCGGTTCAAGCCATCGGCAACCCGTTTCAGGCCGGCTTCCTCCCCACTGCCTACATGGGAGCCAGGATGCAACACCACCCCCAAGATAGAAAGCTGGTCCGCCCGCAGCAACTCATCGGCATAAGCAGCAATTGATTTCTCCCAGAGCTCCTCCTTCGGCGAGCCTAAGTTAATCAGATAGGAAGCGTGCGACACCACCGGCGCGATGCCTGTACTTCTCAACAACTCGTGGAAGCGCTTGATCTCTTTCTCTGGTGTCGGCTTCTGTTGCCAACGATTCTGGTTCTTAGTGAAAATCTGTATAGTATCACAGCCAATTTGCTGCCCCCGTTCCAAGGCTTTGCTAACACCGCCCGCCGCGGACATGTGCGCTCCCAATTTAATAGAGGCACCCATAGTCATGCTCCTTGTAATGTAAATTTGTCAGCCGTTCTCCGCCATTCAACATGGTAACAAGAAGGGAGCAACAAACGATCAGCAGTACGATCCTCCCTCAAGCACATTAACTATACCAGGAAGCGAGCAACTGGTCAATGAATGACCTCATTGGAAAGCAAAAGACAATCCGGGCTCGGAAGATCCTCCGCGCCCGGATACTCTGCCAAAGGCCAATTTTGCATCGGCAGCCATCATACAAACCCATGCGCTGCAGAATGCAACGATAGGCGTTGCATTAACCGTGGACTCGCTTCTCGTAGCCTTCCCAAAACGGCTCGCGCAACTCCCGTTTGAGAATCTTACCGGTGCCACCCTTGGGCAACTCAGAGCGGAATTCCACAATCTTTGGCACTTTGAAGTGAGCAATGCGGTCCCGCAAGTAAGCCATCAACTCCTCTGCCGTAAGTGACACTCCCGGCTTGAGAACGACAATAGCCACTGGCACTTCACCCCACTGTTCGTCCGGAGCGCTAACAACAGCACACTCAAAGACCGCAGGATGACTGTAAATAACGTTCTCCACCTCGGCCGAAGAGATGTTCTCACCACCAGAAATGATGATATCCTTCTTCCGGTCCACGATGAGAACGTAGCCCTCTTTATCCACTACAGCCATATCCCCGGTGTGGAACCAGCCGTTCACAATGGCTTCTTTCGTCGCCCCCGGGTTATGTAGATAACCCTTCATCACCACGTTGCTGCGCACAACAATCTCGCCAATTTCCTTACCATCTGGCTTGACGTCATTCTCATTCGCATCAACGACCCGCAAACGGATACCAACGATAGGCAAACCGGTGCGTGACTGGTAATAGCGACGTTGCTCCTCCGTATCCTGCAAATAATGCTTCGGGTAGGCCAACGTCAAAATGGGCGTAGTCTCCGTCAAGCCATAACCAGAGAGAGCAGTTACACCAAGTTTATCCTCCAACGCCTGTAGCAGAGGCTCCGGAGAGGGAGCCCCACCAATGATGACTTCTTCCAAAGAGCTAAGATCGTACTTATCAAAATCGGGATAGCTGATGATAGCATTGAAAACAGCCGGCACACCGAAAAGGCGAGTAACTCTCTCATCCTGCGTCAGTTGCAAAATCAACCCCGGATCGATTTTGCGTAACATGACATGCTTGCCCCCCACTGCCGTTAAAAACTGCGGCGTCCCCCAACCGTTAATGTGGAAGAGGGGCACAATGTGAACCAAAGCATCATGATCGTCAAGCTTCAAGCCAGCAATTGCATTCAACGCATGGAGGTAAAGGGTACGATGTGTTAATTCCACGCCCTTCGGATTGCCCGTGGTACCAGAAGTGTAAAAAATTTCCGCCACAGCGTTCTCATCAATAGAATCCAGATCCACAGTGTAGGAGCCAGGCGCCTCGGCAAGAAGACCCTCATAACAGTGCGCCCACGTCGGCGGTTCAGGAGATTCGATGACCACATAATGTCGTACTTTAGGCAAATGCGAGCGCAACTTCTCCACCATAGGTAAAAAGGCATAGTGGAAGAAAAGAACATCGGTTTGAGCATGGTTCAGGATAAAACCAATTTCAGATGGAGCTAAACGGATGTTAATGGGATTTAAGATTGCTCCAACCTGGGGCACCGCAAAATATGCTTCCAGCAGGTGATAGGTATTAAAGTCAATGAAGGAAACTGTTTTCCCCAGCTCAACGCCCAGCACTTGCAAGGCATTTGCCAACTTATTCACCCGCTCATCAAACTCACCGTAAGTGAACCGCTTGTCGCCATCCACGATGCCGACGCGATCGCTATAGTAAGCAACAGCGCGCTGCCGAAACTCCAACGGTGTTAAAGGAACAAGCATGGTTACACCTCCACTGAAGGTAGCCCCCAGGCCCCCAATCCTGGGGGTGTACTATCTTGAAGACGGCTTTTTTTCTGGCTCAGGCAGGTCCGTAACCCGCCGTTGTCGGGGTAAAACGGCTTTGAAGGCTTCCAACCCGGGAGTAGACAGCGTATTCCAACGTCATCAGCGTTCTACCTCATTGTAGATAAGTAATTGCCGCTAATGCAAAATCTTACTCAAGAATAGCTTCGTGCGCTCGTGGCGAGGACTCGTAAACAGCACCTTCGGCGAGGATATCTCTACGATCTTCCCGTCATCCATGAAAATAATGCGTCGAGCAGCCGCCTTAGCAAAGCCCATCTCGTGGCTAACCACAACCATTGTCATGCCTTCCATTGCCAGATCCAACATGACATCCAATACCTCTTTGATCATCTCCGGATCCAGAGCAGAGGTAGGCTCATCAAAAAGCATAATCTTAGGCTGCATCGCCAACGCTCGAGCGATGGCAACCCGCTGTTGCTGACCACCGGAAAGCTGGCTAGGATAAACGCTCTCTTTCTCCGGAATACCAACCTTCAGCAACAGGTCACGGGCAATAGCTGATGCTTCTTCCCTGGAGCGATTACGCACTATCCGTTGGGCCAGCACAACATTTTCCAGAACACTCAAGTGGGGGAAGAGATTAAAAGACTGGAAAACCATGCCGACCTCTGCTCGCAACGGGTTTACATCAAATCCCTTTTCCGTGGTCTTCATACCATCCACAATGATAGTACCCGTCGTTGGTTTCTCTAACATGTTAATGCAGCGCAAGAGCGTTGATTTGCCGGAGCCACTGGGGCCGATAATCACCACTACTTCAGCAGGCGAGACCTCCAGGTTGACACCGTCAACGGCATGAACATGCCCAAAATACTTCCGCAAGTTTTGAATCTGAATAATCGGTTCTTCGCTCATGGGATGCGCCACCTCCGCTCGACAAAACGCACCAAAGCAGATAACAAAAAGGTCATGATCAAATAAAGCACCGCTACAGCATTGTACCCCTCAAAGGCACGAAACGTGCGTGAAATAAACAAACGCCCCATCTGTAACAGGTCCGGGATGGCAACCACAGCCACCAACGATGTATCTTTCAGTAAAGCAATGAAGTTATTGCCCAACGGTGGTAAAACCCGGCGAATAGCCTGAGGTAAAATAACGTAACGCATTGCCTCCATGTAACTCATGCCCAAGGAACGAGCTGCTTCCATCTGGCCACCGTGGACAGACTCAATGCCGGCGCGATAGACTTCCGCCAAATAGGCACCGTAACCGATACCTAAGCCGACAATGGCCCGCGACAACATCGGCAAGTCTACCATCTTGTGCGTGGCATCCCGGATAGCCGGGCCAATTACAAACCCGGCATAAAGAATGATCACCAGCATAGGTAAGCCGCGAATCACCTCCACATACAGCGTGCCTAAAGCGTATAAGATGGGATTACGGGAAACACGGAACATGCCGGCAATTAGTCCTAAAACTAAAGCTAGCAAATAAGCCAGAAAGGTTACCTCTAATGTTATCTGGACGCCGGGCAGGATAGCTTTAAACGCCTTAATATAAAGCGGGCTTGTCACCATGGAGACTAAGACATATACTCCTACAATAGCAATAATGATCACCCACCACGGCACGGCACCCAAAACATCAGAAAGCGTTCGCTTTTCCCGGAACTCTTCGAGATTAGAAACCATGTACGGTACCCTCCAACGTTATAGGCAGAGAGAATAGGTATCTTCTCAATAAGCAGGCATTCTTACAGTCGCCTTGCTGGCACTCCTGTGGGGCAAATACACAAGACCATACCTACACACTGTACCCCAGGCTATTGAGCAGATACGAAAACAGTTTCCGCCAGTAATAACAAGATAACCGTTCAACCCTCTTGCGATAGAACGCAGATACATGTAGATATCTTCGCCGATCTTCTTTAAAGAATTAGCACCTGTCTTCACAATTCCCCGGGGCCCGCCGCCCCCACAACGAATCGGGGGCTTAAAGGCGACACAATCGCCAAACGTCCCCTTGTAGGGACAAATCAGATCGGCCTACACCGTTCTCCTCCTCCAGAGTATAGAGAGGTCAGATGGAAGCCGGCCATAGGCCATGGAGCCCCGATCTTTGTGAAGAATTCCGTCAGGGGCTATCGGCGGCTACGAACAACATCTCCCCGACTCCTTGAGAAGAGACAATCAGCGCATACAGCAAGAAATCAACATTCTATGTTGGTAGGGTAGTGAACGCTTACTTAACAAGTTCTTCATCGATAATTCTGGACTTTGGCGTTCTTATTCTAGCCAAGAATTTCACAGATTTGAAAGGCAAGAAAAAATCTGTGTTAATCCGTGCAATCTGTGGCAAAGATAGTTAGGTCAAGCCTAAAACGTCATTTTGCCCGACTCCAGCATAATTATAGAAGAACTGCAGATAATGCCAATAAAATACAAGCACCATTCGTGGAATTCGGGCCATTTGTGGTTGCAAAGCCCAGCGGTCCCATTCGTGGCATTCGCCCCATTCGTGTAATTCGTGGTTGCAACATTCGTGTAATTCGTGCAATTCGTGGTTGCAACATTCGTGCAATTCGTGTAATTCGTAGTTGCAACATTCGTGTAATTCGTGGTTGCAACATTCGTGCAATTCGTGTAATTCGTGGTTGCAAAGAAGCGGGAAGGTGACACTGCACCTCCCCGCCCGCGATAGGTCTAACTACTTACCTTCGCCAAAC
>WFQT01000198.1 GCA_015486895.1 Anaerolineae bacterium | reverse complement strand
GATATGAAACGATGGAGTTTCCACTCGCAGGTGTTCTTTTTGAGCCGGCGCTTGCGACACCATTATCAACTCTTGCAAGAAAACCGCTCCGTTATCCAGGACCGGAGCGTGTACGAGGATGCAGAAATTTTCGCTGAGAATCTCTATCGGCAGGGCGCCATGTCAAAACGGGACCATGAGACTTACCGGGGCATATACCAGGTGGTAACGCAGATCTTACCCCCGCCAGACTTGATCGTCTACTTAAGAGCATCGGTGGAGACGTTGCTGCGACGCATTGCCCGCCGGGGCCGCGGCTATGAACGGGATATTGACCCCATTTACCTGACTCAGTTGAATGACCTTTACAACGAATGGGCAATCAATTTCCGGCTTAGCCCAGTCTACATCATTGATACCGACCCTCTGGATTTCGTGCAGCAACCAGAGGATTTTTCCTGGATTGTGCAGCACATTCAACATCATCTGTTGCCAGCAGCAACGGCATAGAATTCGCCGTGAACGTCAGGCTGCAATTCATTGGCAAGTTACGTTTGAGCTGTGTTCGAGAAGCTACCAGGAGTAAGAGATGTTAGAATCAGAACAGCACCGGGTGCGAACAATTGTTTTGGGCCTCATAGGCGGCATTATTACTTTTTTGCTTCTTTTCACCTTTGTCGGCTACCTGTTAGGACACGCACTCTGGGATCGCGGTCAGCAAACACCTTCATGGGCTATAGTGCCTCCAACGCCCACCCGGGCCGTGACACCACTGCCTCCAAATCAACCGACGCCAACTCCCACCGGGAAGTTCAGCATCGGGGAGAAAATTCGCATCGTTGCTCAGAGCCGAGTGCGTCTACGGGCCACCCCCGGCTATCGGGACAAACTCCCTGATGACGTTTTGACAACGATGGCATCGGGCAGCAACCTCATTGTCTTGTCCGGACCGGAGCTTGTGGATGGCCTCACTTGGTGGAAAGTCAACTACGAAGGCACCGAAGGTTGGGTAGCCGAAAGCACAAGTAATGGCGTTCAGCTTTTGGGCAAGTAGGGACGATTCATAGGGCGCCCTTATTACTCCGTTCCCCTTTCTCAGCGTCTCTTTGTTCTCTTATGACAAGCTAAGATATAATACCTGCTTGGCGAAGCTGATCGGTTTACGCTCTTATTTGCCGTATGGCTTTATTTAGAAGGAAGGAGAGAATCATGACGAAACGGTTAGCCATTCTAACTGGCGGTGGCGACGTGCCAGGGCTTAATCCTTGCATTAAAGCCGCCGTCAACGATGCGATTGATGCAGGCTTTCACATGATTGGGTTTCGACGCGGGTGGGCAGGCCCGCTAAATGTGAACTTAGACGATCTCAGTAGTCTGGAAGAGTGGAGCATTCCTTTAAACCGCAACATAGTGCGCACAATTGATCGTTACGGTGGTACATTTCTGCATACTTCCCGGACTAATCCGCAGCGGATCAAAGAGGAGCATTTGCCTGATTTCTTACGAGGGAGCAAAGAGTGTGTCAAGTTAGATTCTGGCTATTGGGACTGCACGCAACATGTCCTGCGAGTTTTAGAGCACTTAGGCATTGACATCTTAATCCCCATTGGCGGTGATGATACATTGAGTTATGCCGCCCGTTTGGATCAAGAAAGCTTCGGTGTCGTCGCCATTCCGAAAACTATGGATAACGATGTCTTTGGTACCGATTATTGCATTGGCTTTTCCACTGCCGTGACCCGCAGTGTGAACTTCATCACTGACTTGCGTACCCCGGCCGGTTCCCATGAACGCATTGCCGTAATCGAACTGTTTGGCCGCAATTCCGGGGAAACATCCCTGATTGCCTCATATTTGGCTGGCGTTGATCGGGCTATCATCTCCGAGGTGCCCTTTGACATCGAGAAGCTGGTAAACTTCCTGGTGCATGACAAACACCACAATCCCAGCCATTACGCCGTCATGACCATCTCCGAGGGGGCTACCATGATTGGCGGCATCACCATAGAAGAGGGAGAGCCAGATGCCTATGGTCACCGGAAACTAGGTGGCATAGGGAAAACCACCAGCGACTTAATCCAAGAACTCAGCGGTGAAGGGATCATTTATCAGCAATTGGCCTACCTGATGCGTAGCGGCGCTCCAGACTCCCTGGACCGGATGGTAGCCACCAGTTACGCGGGGCTATCATTAGATTTGGTTGCTCATGGGCAAATAGGCCGAATGGTAGCACTGCAAAACGGTAACTACACCTCAGTGCCACTACAAACAGTTATCCAGGGACAGAAAAGGGTGGATGTCGGTGCATTGTACGACAAGAAACAGTACCGCCCGAAAGTGATCAACATTTTGGGTAAGCCGATGTTCTTGTACTAGCTGCGCGGTATCATCTCAATGTTTACTAGACTCTGGCGTTCTTATTTTAGCCTCACACAAATACAGGGTAGCGCAGATTTAGGCCGAAAAGCAAAGGAAAATCTGTGTTAACCTGTGTAATCTGAGGTTAGGATTGCCTTGTTGAGAACCACAAAACGGATTGTTGCCAGACTGCAGCAATTAACGAACAGGACAGGAGGTAGTGGGCTGCCCTCTTTCATGTGCGAAAAGGTGAAAATACGAAATGGAGCTTAATTTAACGGGTAAAGTAGCTTGTGTGGCTGCCTCCAGCCGGGGATTAGGCCGGGCAGTGGCAGAGCGCCTATCAATAGAAGGAACTCGTGTTGCAATTTGCGCCCGGCACGGGGAAGACGTGCGCAAGGCGGCAGCGGAAATCGAAGCCACGAGCGGCAATCCAGTGCTGCCGGTGGAAGCGGACATGCGGCGAAAGGAAGACATCGACCACTTTATTGCCAGTGCGGTACAAAAGTGGGGGCGCCTGGACATTTTGGTGACCAACGCTGGCGGCCCTCCTTCCGGTCCGTACTCAGCTTTCGACGATCAAGCATGGCTGGAGGCCATTAACCTAAACTTCATGAGCACGGTGCGTCTATGCTACGCCGCCATTCCTCACCTGCGGGCAACGGGGGGTGGGCGCATTATTACTATGACCTCCATTTCTGCCTTGCAGCCGCTAAACAACCTTATCCTCTCCAACGCGGCCAGGGCCGGTGTACATGGCTTTGTGAAATCGTTGGCCAACGAGTTAGCCAGCGACCGTATTTTAGTCAATGCTGTCTGCCCGGGACCGATCCTCACTGACCGCATGAAAGACCTATTCGCTGCAGCCATGAAACAGCACCACGCCAGCATGGAGGAAGTACAGCAAGTCTGGGTAGAGCAAATCCCGCTCGGCCGTCTTGGCTCACCGGAAGAATTTGCTAACGTTGTCGCTTTCTTGGCATCGGAACGAGCCAGCTACTTAACCGGTGCTTTTATCCCCATTGACGGAGGAATGCACAAAGGATTGTGAACCACTTCAGGCAAGAAAAACAGGGCTTCGAACAAGAGTTAACCGCGGCCATCAACATCGCCCGTCAGGCGGGGGCATTAGTCCAACCCTATTACGACCAACCCATCGAAGTGAGCTGGAAAGGGGAAAACGACCCCGTAACCGCTGCCGACAAAGCGGCCAACGAGTATATTGTCGCTAAACTACAACAATTGTTCTCCGATGATGGCATTTTGGCCGAGGAATCTGCAGACAACGAACAGCGCCTGGGGAAAGAACGACTCTGGTGCATCGACCCGCTGGACGGCACCAAGGAATTCATCGCTCACAACGGCGAATTCTGCATCATGATTGGGCTTGCAATCGGAGGGAAAGCAAAATTAGGCGTCTTGTATCAACCAATAGAGAACAAACTCTACTACGGCATAGTCGGTGTTGGTGCCTGGAAAGAAGAACACGGAGAAAAACGGCCACTTCACGTTTCCATTGTCAACGACGTTACGAAAATGACAGCGGCTTTCAGCCGTTCACACCGACCGCCCCTGACAGTAACACTCTCAAAGCAATTAGGTATCACCAATGAAGTTATTTCTGGCAGCGTGGGTCTGAAAATCGCTTTGCTATCGGAGCAAAAAGCGGATGTTTACCTACACCCATCAACGGGCACAAAGGAGTGGGATACTTGTGGGCCGGAAGCAGTTTTGCGGGCTGCCGGAGGAGAGATGACCGACATGTGGGGCCGTCCTCTGTGCTACAACAAGCAAGATCCGTATAACTATGTCGGCATCTTGGCCAGCAATGGCCAAATCCACGCCTACTTAGTCGAAGAGGCTAAAATTGTGTTAGAGCATGCAGGCGTGCAGCCTGAAATCGGGTTTTCCGCCCGGAGGTAATCTCGAATGAAATGGTCGTTAGCCGACTTACAAGGGATGCCCTGGCCGATTAAGCAGTTCCCGGGACACAGCCAAACAGCCCAGGTACCCAGACCAACCCCGGCAGTTCATGTCATTGACCTGAGTGTTGAAACAGTCCTGCCGACATCTTTGCATCAGGTACACGAGTGGGAACGAAGCTGGCAGCGATTGCTCTTCCGCACCCTGTTGCCGCCGCATATTCTGCACGCACTGGATATTGACCCCTTGACACTCTCCACCGCCGATGGTTATCATGCTTTGCGGATTTTCTGGGCTGGGTCAGGCAACGCTTGCAGATTAGTAGTCCACCATCAACCAAACGCAGAAGATCCTCTGATTGAACTAGAAATGAGCGACACGCCGTTCAACTACATTGCAGTTACCTGGCTGGCTATTAACGACGTTTCGGCACCCCGTTTCGATGTGGACAAGGGCCCTCATGGAGAACCAAACTGGCGCGGTGCCGGCCAACGCAATATACCGGCAGAAATCGCCGCCATGAAAGCAGGGCTGGCCCCAGGGCAGACGCGCCCTGGGCTGCGGTTACTGGGGCGCCTCCTCAGCCGTCTGGAAACGTTCATGGCTGTGCTTAACCAGGAAGCTTTTGTAGCCGAACCGCTTACTTATCACAACGCCATATTATTGGAACGCAATGGCTTTGCTTATGTGAAAGGACGGAAGAAAATGCAACAAATTCACGAGGGTTTCCAGCCTGGAGGTTTGTTGCGAGCGAAATTAGATGGCAGCACACCATTCCGGCAGCCGTGGATGGCCGATAGCGCCCGGGGACGTAGTTGGGCCATCCACGATGGTATCCTCGGCGAACCGTGGGGCAGCGTGAAAATCATCAAACTGATTGGGCAACACGCCCATGAAGAAACGACCGGTAATTTACCTTGGTGAACTCTATAAATGAACTACTGGACAATGGCGTTTTCGACTTCAACCACAGATTAACACAGAATTTTCACTGTCCAGCCACCGAATCAATTCGGTGTCTAATACAATAAACGCACAAACGCATTATTGCTCTTTTACATGTTGTTATCATAATCATAGGCGACGTTCTTCAGCGACTGGATTCCAAGCAATGACACCTGCGCAAAGGCGTCAGGTAGCCAGTTACAACAATTTGCGAAGGCACAATAGTAGCTTTCCTTTGTCGGGCCATGAATTGATTAACGGAATCCAGCTCATTCTCATCTATTTTAATCCCCTTGTAGGGTGATGACTATTGAAGAGAGAAGGGAAAATGGTAGAACAATCCGTTCGTATTGGTGTCATTGGAGGAAGTGGCGTTTACAACTTGGAAGCATTACAAGATGTGCAAGAAGTGCGATTGACCACGCCCTTTGGTGCTCCTTCAGGTGCTTACATTATCGGCACACTGCACAAGGTGCGGGTTGCCTTCTTGGCAAGACACGGTCGCGGGCACATCATTTCGCCCACAGAGTTGAACAGCCGGGCCAACATCTGGGGCTTCAAGATGTTAGGAGTGGAATACCTCATCTCCTCCAGTGCCTGCGGCAGCTTGCGTGAGGGCATTCACCCGGGAGACATTGTCATCCCCGACCAGCTTTTCGACCGCACCCGCAACCGGCCACTGACCTTTTTCGGTGAAGGCATCGTTGTTCACATCGGGATGGCAGAGCCATTCTGTCCATATTTGAGCAGCGTGCTTTACCGGGCCACATCGGCAACCGGCCAGAAGGTACACCGAGGTGGCAACTTTGTGGTCATTGAGGGGCCCCGGTTTAGTACCAAAGCAGAAAGCCAGGTCTTCCGCCAGTGGGGCATGGACATCATCGGCATGACAGCTATCCCCGAAGCTAACCTGGCTCGAGAAGCTGAAATGAGCTACGCAACCATTGCCCATGTCACCGATTACGACGTCTGGCACGAGACAGAAGAGCCGGTGACGGTAGAAATGATCGTGCAAACGCTAATGCGCAATGCCGAAGTGGTGAAAGCTGCTATCGTCAATGCTGTGGTCATGCTGGCCGACGCGCCACCTTCCCCGCAAAAGGACGCACTCCGGGATGCCATCGTCACAGCGCCGGAAAAAATACCGCCGCAAACGCGGAAGAAATTAGCGCTTTTGCTAAACAAGTATGTATCATGAAGGACTGCCGTAGAGGCGCTCAAAGTAGCGTCTCTACGGCGCCTCAGGCCGGCCGCTACCCGGCGTAAATGTTCACGTACTCTTGGTGAACTACCTGTTCCGGCCTGATATGTAAATCCTGCATGAGCTGGCTGATCAACCTTGCTTTATGCAAAGCATCCTCTCGGGACCAGGTGCGGCTCTTAATCTCCACGTAAGTATTGTTATCCGGCTTCGTCATCTTATCTAAGTTGATGACAAATTCTTCCTCCTGGTAGCGGATGTGGAAACGCCGCCGCCACTTGATCACCTCTTGCTCGCTGTTGGGCTGGAAATACTCCCGGTAAAAGCGCAGAGAATGTGCTGCCGGGGATATGTAGCGGGAACGAGAGAGAATAACGGAATTCTCGTACACGCGTTCGTGAGTCGGCCCCATGAGAGTCAGCGTGTACTGCGGCTGCACGGCTAAGTGGACACCAGGGACGCCCTCTTGGGCTTCGCTTTGCAGTAAGTTATCCTCTCGATAACGAATGAAACCTTGTTGCTCGTTTTGGAAACGGAAGTAAGTATCATACTGCTGGCGCACGCTTTGCCGGGTCACTTCCATCTGCCCCTCAGTGACCAAGTGTTCCAGACGATCCAAATCATCCACCTGGGCTTTGAGCTGTACCTCGAAGGATTCCTCCCTTTGCAATCCACCAATAGCGATGAGCTTATCCAACAAATTTGCCTCGCGGTTGGTTAGGAAAGCGCCGATCTTCTGAGCAAGCTCCTGTGCTTTGGCGCGCACTGTTTCTTCGTCGATAGTCAATAGTTGCCTGCCTTCCATAAGCCGCTGGCCATTCACCCACACATCGGTGACATCCTCAGCGTGGGCAGCATACACCAAATGGGCATAAACGTTATTCGGATCCATCTCAATGTAAGAGCGAGCAGGTGTGGCGTGGGAACTACCCAGGCTTATGGCGACAAAATCGGCACGCTTGCCCACTTCTAAGGAGCCAATTTCATCTCCCAGGTGGATCGCACGAGCGCCTTCAATAGTCGCCATGGTAAAAGCCTCCTTGGCCGGCAGAGCAATCGGATTGCCGCTAATGCCTTTAGGCAAAAAGGCCGCCAGCCTCATCTCCTCGAACATGTCCAGGTCATTATTGCTGGCGGTGCCATCGGTACCAATGCCCACAGGAATATGGCACTGGCGCATTTCCATCACAGGGGCAATGCCGCTGGCCAGTTTGAGGTTGCTGCTAGGATTGTGCACTACGCCCACCGGCAGGTTAGCAATCGTGTAGATTTCCCCCTCCTCAATATGAACGCAATGGGCGGCAATGGTTTTTGCCTCGAAAACACCCAAATCGTTCATATATGCCAGCGGTGCCATGTTGTGCTGATGGTAACTCTCTTTCACTTCTTGGGCCGTCTCAGAAAGATGAATGTGCAACGGCACATCAAACTCTACGGCAAGGTCCCGCGCTTTGGTCAAGATATCCTCCGTGCAGGTATAAGGCGCATGGGGAGCGATGGCAGGTGTTATCAAGTCGTGTCCTTTCCACGTCTTCATGAACTCCCGAGCGTATTTCAGGCTCTCATCGTAGCTGTCCGCGTCCGGCGCCGGGAATTTCAGTACCGACTCGCCTAAAACGGCACGCATACCAGCCTCGGCGGTTGCCCGAGCAACGTCGCCTTCGTAATAATACATATCAGCGAAAGTCGTCACTCCACCGCGGATCATCTCGGCACAAGAAAGCAGCGTGCCCCAATAACAGAATTCCGGATCCACGAATTCTCGCTCTACAGGCATCATGTAGCCCAGAAGCCAAACGTCCAAACGCAAATCATTGGCTAAACCACGCAACAAGCTCATGGGCGCGTGGGTGTGGGCGTTAACTAATCCTGGCGTGACCACTTTCCCGCCGACATCAACCATTTCCCTGGCATCGTACTGCTTGCCGATCGTATCGGCCGCTCCAACAGCAACAATGCGCTGACCGCTAACGGCAACAGCACCATCTGGATAGATATTTCCGGCCCCGTTCATGGTCACCACGACGCCGTGCGCCACAATCAGGTCAACTTTTTGCATAAAACAACTCCCTTCTCCGTTATAACCGGGTTCAAAAATAGCCCTGGCCAGCGTCCAGGGCTTTCCTTGCCTAACCTGTTAAAATGTGCTGTCAGTCGCTTTGAACGTGCAACCCACCAGTATACAGCGCTAACAGCGTAATGATAATGGCAGAGGACAAACAATACACGCAAAGAGCATGAATGACAAAGAATTCCAAGTAGGTCAAATAGAACGAATAGAGCATACCGGCAAAAGCAATGGCAAAGATCAACAATTCCGCCGACCTAGCCAATAGCGTCTGCAAACGAGGACGCAATAATTCTAACACGAACACGGCAAGATAAGCCAGTAAGCCCAGCAAGGCGACAGGAACGCCGCGGATGTAGGCAAAACGGCTAGCTTGGACAGCAGCACAATCAAAGGGGCTGTCACAAAGGGCACGCGCATGACTCAAATCCACATAGGCCAGGTAAGCTGAGACCAAAGTACCGGCAAATGATAAAATAAGGACCAGCGGCCGGGCAAGCGTCCAAGTTACGCAGCCGGTAGTCCTACCATATCTCTGTCGAGAGGTTTCAGTCATGTTGCCTCCATTCCCTTGTTGGGCCCATAGGCCTTCTCTTGTCACCGTCGGGCAAAATCGTCATGGATCATTGCTCCATTTAGCGACACCCTTTGAACCCAGAACCTATTCAGAGGGCAAGGAAATGCCCCTAAACATTGAGATGACATAATAAGCATACCATAAATACCGAGCATAGACAAGGGAAAAAGGAGGTATCTTTCCAAAAGGCGGGAAGATTTAGGAAGTCGTGTGTTCCCAAATGGCCACACAGAAAAGCACGGAAAACATTTTCATCGTTATGCGGTGTGCAAACGCTGATGACCCAGATGAACGCTGGTTTCCACAGACCCCTAGAAAATTATCTGCGTTAATCTGTAGAATCAGCGCAATCAGCGTTCCTATTTTCATCGTTATGCGATGCGCAAACGCTGATGACCCAGATGAACGCTGGTTTCCGCAGACCCCTAAAAAATTATCTGCGTTAATCTGTAGAATCAGCGCAATCAGCGTTCCTATTTTCATCGTTATGCGATGTGCAAACGCTCATGGCAACTGCTTTACAATTGAACACGGGATTATATCTCAAAGCGTTCCTGATTTAGTATCTGCTACGTCTTGTGGGGCATGTCCCTTAGGATTCCTATGAGCATGGAGCGTAAATACCTTCATGGCAATGTGAATTTCGAAGAAATTCCGTGGTGAGTGCAAATCAATCTTGGTGATCTTCGATGCTCTATCTATACGTTGGCGCAAAGTGTTTCGATGAATATTCAGTTGATTGGCTGCCCGGATCGCATTGGCTCCTGCGTTTAGATACACCATCAGAGTGTCCAACACCTCGGTTCTGTGCTGTAGATCGTACTTGGCCAACCGCTCCACAGCCCGGTAGTATCTGTTTTCCCGGAGGACCTCCGGCGGCAGATGCTGCAGCCAGTAGACCGAACCAAGGTCGTCAAACGCCAGCACGTGAACCTCCTCTGGCTGCTTGAGAGCAAGGCCTAACGCTTCTTCTGCTTCCTGGTAGCTCTTGGAAAGCATACGTATGTCAGAATAGGCATTACCTACAAATATACAGACGTGATATCCACTGTTGCTCAGAGCCTGCCAAAGCTTGCGGGCGATGACTATGCCACTGGGCGTATCGTTAACCCCCACCAAGAGGACAAGTTCCTTGCCCCACTCCAAGATCATCCCGTTATGGGAAATATTCACTAACGCTTGCTGAACGGTCGTCTGCAAGTGCGGTGGAGGCACAGTGGTGTGAATTAGCATGACTTGTTGCAGGCCATTGAGTATCAAGCCCAATTTCCTGGCTTCTTCTCTCAAGTCGCCTTCTTCACCAATCCGGGCGTTTAGCAAACGCTCAAAAAATCCCTCTTTGAGTCGTTGCTGTGCTTCATATACTGCTCGCTCTCGCATCATGATGATTGCAGCTACAGTGGCCGCGCGCTCAACAGCTACTATACCAAATTCATCGGATAACTTGTGCTGGGGAATTAACCATACATATCCGAGCAATTCTCCTGCCGCAATGATAGGGGCTACCATTCTCTCGTAGTAAAGTCCTATGCTGGGTAGAGGGGGGACACTCACAGGCCGCCCAGTGCGGCGCAGGGCATCAAAAACCCCCAATTTGCTTATCTCATCGCGATACACAGGTAAGGTTTGCCCAAGGAGGATGCTCTCCTGCCGCGCTTGATCTATCTTCCCCCAGTTCGCGTACGCCAGCAAATGGAAAGATGTATCCTCTATGGAGACAGAGCATTGCACAAGTTCTGCTAACGTTTCAGCGAGATCATCCAGGCCGGTGCCCTTCAACACAATTTCCATTAAGCGGTTATGCACTACCAAAGATTCCTGCAAAATGGCATATCTATTGTTGATGACCTTTTCCATGATTACTCTGGTAACGTCGTAGAAAGCTATGTCCCAGGGGAGCGTAATGATGGGAAAGCCTATTTCGTTGGCTTGGGTTATCATATGTTTGGGGACTGTGCGGAAATAACGGCCTACAGAGACGACAATACCAGCCACACCTATTTTACCCAGGTCTGGTATAAGAGTCTTCTGGGCTTCTTTTTCTACACTGAGCCCTAGGGCTGTGGTGAAAAGCAACTCCCCAGCTCGTGACCAATCCACCATGTCCGGCAGGTCGACGATATGAGCCCAGCGCACCTCCCTGTTCAGGCCTGCTTGGCCTGCTACCAGGGTGGCTCTTTTAAACTCTTCAAATTTCAGGACCGTTTCTATGGTTAGTGCTGGTTCCATGGATCACGTGGTAGGGTATATGCGTTGAATAAGAGCCTGCCATTGTGCCCACCTTTCAAGTGTTTGCGGCAGGTTCAGAAATCGCCTTGAATTCTCAAGGGTAGGGGAATAGGGGGCAAGACAGTTTTTGTGAAACCTGACAATCTTTGTGACACTTCCTGTAGCTTTTGCATCGCTATTAACTAACAGTAGCTTCTTGGCGATGTCTTATTAACGCTTTTATTGTTATACCTCCCCTCATGGCACCCCATTCTAATCGCATCGGCCTGTCTGAACAAATGGCTCTACGACGAGCTTCTTGATGTTACCATTTAACATAGATTTTTTTCTTTGCTTTTCGACCCAAATCCGTGAAATTCTGTATTTTTCTGGGGCTAAAATAAAAACGCCAGAGTCCAGATGTATTGTCTAAATGCGAGCTCACAATGATCCGCCGTCAAAGCTCACAGCTTCAGAGTTTGCAACACCTCACCCCGAGGAATATCGAAAGTATCGCCAGTGGGCGGTAGCGGTTCTTCCCGGAAAAAGTCCGGTAGGCGATCGTCCGCTTCCGTAAAGCCTGCAGCCCGGTTGAACTCCACTTCTGTCTGCACCGTCTGCCATCCCAGGTCCAGCACCCCATCCCAGGTCCAGCTCTCGCCTGTCTGCGCCTCAAGCATATCCAGCAGTAAAGTGGGATCACCCAGGATGGGATACCGGG
>WFQT01000197.1 GCA_015486895.1 Anaerolineae bacterium | reverse complement strand
CCTTTGACGACGTTGCAATGCCTCGCGTGTGATTGCCTCAGTGATGACAATATGCGGGGCACCGGTAGCACAGATCATAGCGTCGGCAGCTGCCATTTCCTGGCTGAGATTTTCCCAAGAAGTCGCCTTGCCGCCGTTGTCTGCCGCTAATTGAGCTGCCCTATGGTAAGTCCGGTTGATCACTACAACGTGAGGGGAACGTCCTCGTTTCTGCAGCACTTTCATGGTAATAGCAGCCATTTCCCCAGCCCCCAAAAGGAGAATTTTCCGGCCGTCCAAGCCATTAAGCGCCCGGTGCACGGATTCTACCGCCGCGTGGCTCGTGGAAAGAGAATGGCGGCCAATAGATGTTTCGGCGCGTACCCGTTTTCCTGCGTGAATGGCATGCTGGAAAAGTAAGGAGAGCCGAGTGCCAACGCTATGCTGGGCCAACGCTTCTTCGTAAGCAGCGACCACCTGACCTAAGATTTGCGACTCGCCGATGATTTGTGAATCCAAACCGGAAGCTACCCGGAAAAGATGTCGCACTGCTTCCTCGTCTGTCTTGATGTAAAGGTGGGGAACAATAAGTTCAGTCGGGACGCCTTTTGTCTGGGCGATAAAAGCAATCACCGCTTGTCGTGCCCGTTCCGGGTTCATGCCGTAGGTGTAAATTTCAAAGCGGTTGCAGGTGGAGAGAATAACACCGCCATGAAAAGCTGGCTGTCGGCCATTGTGCACCACCGGTGGCAGGTCCCGCAGCGCCAAGCGCAGCTCACATCCCTCTAAGGAGAGGCGCTCTCTCAAGGAGACCGGTGCTGTTTTGTGGCTTAAGCCGATTAAGATGATGTGCATGATAAGACCTCATTCCTGCTCAGGATGCCGGGGCTTGAACAGCGCTGGGAGGAAGCGTCGAGCCCAGGAGTTACCCAATTCTCGTGCCTCGCGGTGACGTTCTACTGGGGAGGTAACACTTCTTTGCAAAGCAAATCGCGCGGCTGCTAATTGCTCTATCTTGTCGGCAAGCTCCTCTGGGAAAAGAAGGGCCAGACGATCGCGGATAATCGCGGCTAATGCGGGGCTAGCACCACCGCTACTTACAGCGATGGTCAACTTCCCTCGGCGCAGCATGGCCGGCAGTGTGAAATCGCACGCCTCCTGCTGGTCGGCAACGTTGACTAACGAGCCTGCCTCTTTGGCCCAGGCAGCGACGTCCCGGTTTACATCCTCATCGTCAGTGGCAGCAAAAACCAGCATCGCATCGCGTAAATCTTCCCGGCACACCGGTCGTGGCAGCCAGGTCAGTCGGTCATCTGCAGCCTTGGCGATAATCTCTGCCGTGGCTTCCGGGGCAACAACCGTCGGGTGGGCACCGACGGCTAACAGTCCATTTACCTTGCGTTGTGCGACTTCTCCTCCGCCGACCACGACGCATTTCCAACCTTGTAGTCCGGTCAAAAATATAGGATAATCCATATTCAGCCGCAATTATTAAAATCTGCTGGACGGTAAACTATCCAGCTACGAGATGAAAGCCCCTCCAGGGTGCATTTCGTGGGTCGGACGTTCACGTCCCGGCGGCTATCCGGCCATCGCCACCCTATCAACTCAAATAAAATGCGCCCTAATGAAAATGAACAATTCACGATCACTCCTTTGTGAATCTAAACAAATCTAAGCAAAGCTAAATGAAATTATAGACAGTCGTGCGAGGTTGTCAATTCTGAATAGGGCTCTTCATTCGTGCAAGGCCGACATGATAGGGAGCAACTCCATAATTCTCGGACATAAAATTATTCTTCCGGAAAGAAACACAGGGGTGCAAAGGTCATTAAGACGCAAAGAAAAAACAAATAGCCAAACAGACTGGGGCAACTGGACCAAAACGGGATTGGAGCGATACGATCACCTAGAGAGAAAATAAGAGACTTTGCGACTTTGCTTCCTTGCGGCTTTGCGTTGAATTGACCAGTTTTGCACTTGGTCAGTTTTTGGTTCTGGCTTGGCCAAGTTAGGACACACCCTATAAAAATCAGTGCTATCTGGGGCACTATTCTCAGGGTAGAGACAGGATGTTACCTCGTCTCACATCGCCGCATTGGAGAGAGAAGATTCAGAGCCGAAGGGCGATGAACACCTCCCCCTTGGTCAGGAAAATCGGCTCCAGAATAAGATTTGCGTGGATATCGAATCTTGTCGTGCTCTCCCCCAAATCTGGACATTTGTTCTGTTCTTTGTGGTATAATATACACGATAAGAGGCCAGGTTATCTATCGTCAGTGTTGATAATGGTAGAATCCCATTGCCATTTTTAGCCCTTTCGGGTATTATCTCAATACTTGGAGGCATTCCTTTGCCCATCGAATAAATTTGGAGCTCAAGGCAGGCCGCTAAATGCCCCTCTACGGGGACGAATCGGATCGGCGCAGGCTGTTTTCCTCACACCAGCGAAGAGTATTTAGAAAAGTGTTTTCTTTATGCCTTTGCGACTTTGCTGCTTTGCGCCTTGCATGTTGGCCTTGTGTATTGGCCTTTGCGTTATAGCTTTACCCGAAACATTAAGACGACACATATTTTCGTAGAAAAAGGATCATGGAGAGTATGAAAATTGGGCGGGTAACAAAAGTCGACATTGAACAAGAAATGCAAGCTTCTTACCTCGATTACGCCATGAGCGTTATTGTCGCCCGGGCCCTCCCGGATGTGCAGGATGGCCTGAAGCCAGTGCATCGACGGATACTCTTCGCTATGTACGACATGGGCCTCACACCGGACAAGCCGTACAAGAAGAGTGCACGCATCGTCGGTGAAGTGCTGGGCAAATATCACCCCCACGGTGATAGCGCCGTTTATGATGCCATGGTGCGCATGGCCCAAAGCTTTTCCCTCCGCTACCCACTGGTAGATGGCCAAGGGAACTTCGGCTCTGTAGACGATGATGCCGCAGCAGCCATGCGTTACACAGAAGCTAGATTGCAACCCGTGGCTATGGATATGTTGCAGGACATGGATGAAGAAACGGTAGACTTTGGTCCCAACTTCGATGGTTCCTTAGCAGAGCCACTGGTCCTGCCCGCGGTATTGCCTAATCTTCTGGTGAATGGGACCACCGGCATCGCCGTTGGCATGTCTACTAACGTGCCACCACACAATATGGGCGAGATTATTGACGCCCTGGTCTACATGCTGGATCAGAGCGACAAGGCGAGCAATGTGGCACTTGGTGACTTGCTAAAGTTCATCCACGGCCCTGATTTCCCCACGGGGGGATTAGTTTACCGCTACCGGCAGGATCGGAATGGGGAAAAGGAAGATGTCCTACGAAAGATGTACGCCACCGGCAGGGGCAATTTCACCATCCAGGCGCGCACCCACTTTGAAGTGACCAGCCGCGGCCGGGAGCAAATCATCATCACCGAGTTACCCTACCAGACGAACAAGACTCGCTTGATTGAACGCATTGCCCAATTGGCGCGCTCCAGCCGTATCGAAGGCATCACCGACCTGCGTGATGAGTCAGATCGCAGCGGCATGCGAGTCGTGATTGAATTGAACCGCAACGCCAGCAGCAAAGAGGTGCTTGCTGCCCTTTACCGACATACTGCCATGCGACAGACATTCGGAGCGCAATTCTTGGCGTTGGTGAAGGGAGAGCCCCGGCTACTTTCTTTGCGGCAAATCATGCAACTCTTCATTGAGCACCGGACGGAGGTGGTAACTAGGCGAACACGGTTCCGGCTCAACAAAGCTCGTCACCGGGAACATATCTTAGCCGGGCTACTCATTGCTTTGCAGTTCTTAGATGAAGTCATCCAGTTAATTCGGCGCTCTCGCACTACCGACACCGCCCGCAAGAACTTGATAAAACGTTTCCACCTCAGCGAGATACAGGCGCAGGCGATTTTGGATATGCCCTTAAAACGGCTCTCAGCGCTGGAGCGTAAGAAAATTGACGAGGAGCACGCTGAAGTCCTAAAAACCATCACCCATCTGGAAGGGTTGCTGGCCGACCCGACCAAAATTCGCGATGTAATCAGGCGCGAACTGCTATCCCTCAAGGAGAAATACAACGACAACCGGCGCACGTTAGTGACGGACTTAGTGGAAGGGGACGAGTCGCTGACGGTTGATGCTCTACTACCGGCAAATGACTTGTTAGTCTGGATAAATCGGAGCAACGTGGTTAACCGACTCTCCCTCTCTGAACGGCGAAAGGGGACAGCCCCGGGTCGAGGCCCCAAAGAAGCACCTTTAGCACTCACCCACGCTAATTCCCAGCAGGAATTACTTGTCATCACTGGCGATGGTCGGGCCGGTTTGCTACCTGTACACCTGATACCCAAGGAAAACGGCGTTCCCTTGCAGACAATCTTGCCATTTGGTGAAAGTAACGGCATTGCGGCGCTGCTAACCATCACCGAGATCAAAGAGACCCTGCTGTTAGTAAGCCGGTTGGGTCGGGTTAAGCAGGTTGGCCAGGACGAACTGATAAGCGCTTTACACAACCTACCGCAGATCATGCGACTTGAAAGTGAAGACCGGCTCATCGCTGCTTTACCGGTTCAAAAAGAAGCAGAGAACATCCTGCTCATTTCCGCTAACGGCAAAGCCATTCGTTTCGCCATCTCCGAAGTTCGAATCATGGGACTGGCCGCGGCCGGCGTTCTGGGCATGAAACTCTCTGACGATGACTACCTAGTGGGAGCGTTGTTAGATCACCATGGTTTTGTCTGGTTAGCCACGGAGTATGGGTTTGCTAAACGGATGCCTTACTCCATTTTCGCGAAACAGAAGCGATATGGCATGGGCATCGTCGCCGCCAGCATGACTCGGCGCAGCGGTAGAGTCGTCGCAGCGATGGGCGTGCCGCCAGGAAGCGAAGTGTTCGTAGTCACTGAAAAGGGTAACATAACTTATTTGCGAGAAACACAGGTGCCACGGACAAGTCGCACTGCCCGCGGCAACCAGGTCATCAAAGTGAATGCTCGTGACCGTGTCTTAACTTTCCTCGCCTGGCACAAACCGGAAGCGCCCAAAAAGAAACCCGCTAGTGCTACTCCGAAACGCTCACCTAAAGCAACGCCGGCCAGGACAACAGCCGCTACCGGTAAGAATCCTAATACGGCAAAGAGTGCTTCTACCAAGTCTCGGAAGACGCCCGCGAAGCATGCCTCCAAGGCGAAGAAATCAGCTAAGGCGGGGGCAAGCAAACACAGGTCATCTTCTTCTTCCTCCAAAGGAAAACAGCATTCTCCGGGGCACTTGCCGGCAAAAGGACAAATCCGTAGTAACGCCAAAAAGCCCTCATCTTCTCACAAACGACCTCCAAAGAGCGTGGATTAAGCGGTGAAAATCAGGCAGAGTCGTAGTGACTTCCGACAGCGGGTTCGTGCTTCTTTAGCGGATGAAAATTTGCGTATTTCATTACAAAATTTGGGCCGGCGTATGGATAAGGATCGCCAGCAGCGCTGGGCCGAGACTCAAGATATCAACGCCCTGCGACGGCAAGCGCAGGCAGTGCGCCTGGATGGATTGCGTCACTTACCAGAGTTGCTGGAAACGTTAGAAGCGAAAGTATTGGCCCGGGGCGGGCATGTTTACTGGGCTGAAGATGCAATCGCTGCTAACGAGTACATCTTGGATGTCGCTCACCAGCACAACGTGCAACGGATTGTGAAATCCAAGAGTATGACCAGCGAAGAGATTGGTCTCAATAGGGCTCTGCAAGACGCCGGCCTGGAAGTACTGGAAACCGATCTGGGCGAGTACATCTTGCAATTGGCCGGGCAACCGCCGACTCACATTGTGGCGCCCGCGGTACACCTGCGTATATCCGATATTGCCCGCCTTTTCCACGAAAAACTGGGAATGCCGGAGACTTACGACATAGAATTACTGACGGCTGCAGCCCGTTCTCGCCTGCGCCGCCAGTTCTTGCGGGCAGAGATGGGAATCACCGGCGCTAATTTCGCCGTGGCAGAGACCGGCACCTTAGCCATGATCACCAATGAGGGGAACGGCCGTTTTGTCAACAGCTTGCCGCCGCTGCATGTGGCGATCGTAGGCGTGGAAAAGGTAATCCGCAGCTTAGAGGACCTCTTATTGTTGTTACAGCTTCTGCCCCGCAGTGCCACGGGACAAACGCTGACCAGTTATGTCAGCTTATACAACGGCCCGGCCCGGCCAGATGACCCTGATGGCCCCGGCGAATTTCATTTAGTGCTGTTAGATAATGGGCGTAGCCGGCTGTTGGCCGATGGCTACGGTGAGATCTTAACCTGTATCCGCTGTGGCGCCTGCATGAATGCCTGTCCCGTCTACCAGGCCATCGGCGGGGAAGCATACGGCTGGGTATATCCCGGCCCCATGGGATCGGTGCTGACGCCGCTGTTACAAACGGAGAAGGCTTCCGAACTTCCTTTTGCCTCAACTCTCTGTGGTGCCTGCCGCGATGCCTGCCCGGTGATGATTGATCTGCCCCGATTACTGTTGCGCTTGCGTTCACAAGCTTCGGAAGCGCAGCGGCTGACGCTGGAACGGTTGGGCTTCCACCTATGGGCAAATGTGGCCACTGACCCGGGACATTTCCACCGGGCACAGAAATGGGGGCACATTGCGTCGTTGCTATTGGGATTGGGAAAAGCGCTGCGCCGAGCACCATGGCCTCTTAGCCGCTGGACGCAAATGCGATATTTTCCCTCCGTGGCGCAAGAGTCTTTCAGTCATTACTGGGTGCGGCGGCAGCAAAACGGTCGGGAACAAAGCACCGGTAACCCTGAAGGCACGTCATCGGAAAATTAACGGCTATTCCAGGAGTAAAAGGTGAGTAAAGAAAACGTACTGAACACCTTGAATGCAGCCCTGGCAAAAGCGTCCTTGCCGGAGGCCAAACGACACCAGCCCCTGGCCGTTTTGCCGACGCCTGAGGGCAGTTACATGGCGGCATTCCAGCAGGCGTTAGAGGCCCTTGGCGGCACAAGCCAGATGGTAGAAAACGTTGTTGCAGCCCGTTTAGCCGTATTGGCCATTTTACAGAGAGAGAAAGCCAAGCAAGTGTTGGGATGGGATGAAAAAGTGATGCCGGTTCCCGGCTTGCAGCAGGCGCTGGCTGATTTAGGGATAATTTACCGGGTGCCAACAATTACATCCGGCTCGGGCCGGGGCGATATCTCTTGGCTGAACGATTACCCTGTCTCACTGACCAGCGCCGGTGTAGGCATTGCCAGCACCGGCACGCTGATTCTACGCAGTGGACCTGGCCGGCCACGAGTAGCCAGCTTAGTAGCGCCGCTGCATATCGTTTTGCTGCCGGCGACGGACATCTGGCCTACGTTGGAAGCATGGTTGGGATTTCTGCGGGCCAGCGGCCAGGTAGTGGACTTCTTCGGCGATGGCGTAGCGCAGCAAATATGGATTAGTGGCCCCAGCCGCACGGCTGATATCGAGCTAATGCTAACTTTGGGAGTGCATGGCCCCCGCCGGGTGCACGTGATCATCATCGAAACGTGACCAGGTTCAGGCTTATCAAAGCCGACAGGCGACAAATCAAAGGAATCATCATGGGCCTGCGGCCTGCCTGTGCGGGCACGCAGATAGGCACACCACAGCGGATGAAAACGCCCCCTATCCCCCAACCTTGGGGGGAACAACACACCCTCAGAATTGGGGGGCGGGGGGCTATTTTCGAAGCAGTCGCCATGAGCGGTTGCTCACCGCATAACGATGAAAATTAGGACGCTGATTGCGCTGATTCTACAGATTAACGCAGATAATTTTTTAGGAATCTGCGGAAATCAGCGTTCATCTGCGTCATCTGCGTCCTATTTTCGGAACAGTTATCATGGGCTTTCGCACACCACATAACGACGAAAGTGATTTTTGTACCCTTCTGTGTCTTTCTGTGCCTTTCTGTGGCTATTTTCGAGACAACCTGTTTGCGAATCAGCGGTAATCTGCGTCCCATTAAGTAATTTGCACCAGAGGCGAAACATAAAGGAGTGGAGAAAAACATAGAAGGGTCCCCCGCTCCCAACTATATCTTCCCCACTCCTTTTTGCCCACAACTTCTTATGAGCAATAAACAGTATACGTGCTTTTCCCATTTTGTCAAGTCAGCTAACACTTGTTCAAAACACGAAATTGCTCTGTCCACTTCTGTCCTTTCCGCCATTCAATCGCTACTACGCTCCTTAAGCGTCACCTAGAAGAATCTCTTTCCCGACGAATTTTGTATTTTCCAAAACGTTTTGGCTTGACAAGGCTCCCTTTGTCTGTTATAATGAGGCCAGTCCAAAACGTTTTGGAAAGGCTTCCCATGCCAGTAACTTTGAAAGACGTAGCACAAAAACTAGACCTTTCTATTACTACTGTCTCTCGCGCTCTAGCCGGTTATAGTGATGTCGCCGCTGCTACCCGACAGCGAGTCCTGTCCACAGCGGAGGAGATGGGCTACGTGCCTAATGTCACTGCCAGACATCTACGCCAGCAGCGCACTGATACCATCGGTTTCATCATCCCTTCCGAGGGACCCCGCTTCTCTGACCCCTTCTTCAATGAGTTAATGGCCGGCTTAGGCAACGAAGCGGCTGCTCACGAATTCGACGTTTTAGTCTCTATTCACGTTCCTGGCGTGGAGGAAGAGGCTGCTTACCGACGTATGGTTTACGGACGACGGGTAGATGGCGTTGTCATTGTGCGTATTCGCCACGATGATTGGCGTATTCGTTTCTTGCAGCAAGAGGCATTCCCTTTCGTCTGTTTTGGACGCAGCGAAGTTCCCGGCGATTACCCTTACATAGGGGTAGATGGGACACTTGGCATGTACTTGCTAACTCGGCACTTCATTGAGTCAGGTCACCAGCGTATTGCTTACATTGCTGCGCCACCGCACTTCTTTTTTGCTACCGACCGGAAGGCCGGTTTTCGCCAAGCTTTGGCCGAAGCAGGAATTCCCTTGGAAAAGGAATTAGAAATTCTAGGGGATCTAACACAGCAGGGTGGATATCTGGCAATGAAAGAGCTGTTATCACGCTTCCCTTCCGCGGACACCAAACCGACCGCTATTGCGGCTTGTAACGATTTGATGGCCTTAGGTGCTATGGCGGCAATCCAGGACGCAGGATTAGACGTCGGGGAGGATATCGCGGTGGGAGGGTTTGATGATATTCCACCGGCTGCACATTCCCACCCGCCGTTGACCACGGTTCGTCAACCGATTTATCAGATTGGCGCCCAGGTGATGCGCACATTAGTGCAGTTAGTCCAACACGAACCATTGGCGCAGCGGCACATTGTCTTAGAGCCGGAATTGGTCATCCGCAAGTCTGGCTAACAATTCTATCGAGGGAAAGGAGGTGAGAGCAGAAAAAAAGAGGGGTATGTCGGCTCCATTTTTGCTGATCTGCTTCTTGTTCGACACTGTTCATGATGTTTTTAACTAAGTTAAGGAGAGAGAGTTGTCATGAAGAAAAAGTTAGGTGTTCTACTGACATTGTTGGTCATGACCGGTATGCTGTTGGCTGCTTGTGCCAAGCCTACACCGGAGAAGATCATCGTCACCAAACAAGTTGAGAAGGTCGTGACGAAAGAAGTTCAGGTCCCTGTGACCAAAGTGGTTGAGAAGATCGTGACAAAGGAAGTCAAAGTTCCGATCAAGCCGAAGACGGTTATTGAGTTTTGGACCACTGACAATGAAGCGAAACGCGTCAATGTCTACGAGGCTGTTGCCAATCGCTTCATGAAAGCGCACCCCGAGATCGAAGTGCGTATTGTACCCATCGAAGAGGCCGGCGTTTCACAACGCATCGCCACTGCTCGGGCAGCAAATCGTTTGCCGGATATCGTGCGCATGGGCGTGGAACGCGTCGCTACTTTCTCCGCCGATGGCCTTCTCGATGAAGGCGCAGCTACCAAAGTCATTAAAGACCTGGGTGAGAGCGATTTCCGAGCTGGCCCGCTGAAGATGGTCACCGACCCGGCTACCGGTAAGTACGCTGCCGTTCCTTACGATGGCTGGATTCAGGCAATTTGGTATCGCGCCGATGTATTCAAGAAAGACGGCTTAAATGCCCCTGTGAGCTGGGACGACATCAATGCTGCTTGTGATAAACTGCCGGGCACCGAGAACCTGCTCTACGCACTCACTTTGCCAGACGATCCCGGTCAGAACTATCCGCATCAGGTCTTTGAACAGGTTGCCATCTCCAATAATGCCTGGCCGTTTGACAAGAATGGCAAGGTGACCATGAATACGCCGCAGATGATCCAGGCGCTGAAATTCTACTCCGAACTGAAGCGTTGTGCCGTGCCCGGCCCTCAGTACTGGCGCGGTGCTCGCGAGGCTTATGAATTGGATCAAGCCGGGATGCTTGTCTACAGCACCTACATTATGGATGACCTGGTTGAGGGTTCTGGCAAGGCTGGCGGCGGCAAAATCCAGCTTGCTATCCCAGATCTGGCCAAGAAGACCGGCTTTGCACCTGTAATGAAAGGCCCCAACGGAGAGGCGACTTACGGCCAGTTAGTAACTCTGGGTATCATGAAGGGTGCGGACCCGGCCGCCGTGCAGGTCAGCGAGTATTTCCTGAACGAAGGCTACGCGGATGTCTTGGCATTGTCGCCTTTTGGCAAGGTTCCAGTACGCAAGAGCTTTGTGAACAAGTGGAAAGGAATGAGCAAATTCTTCCAGTATTATGATCCTTCCACGCTGGAACAGATTGCTAACGGCTACGATAACATGCAACGCTGGCTCTTCCGCCCTGATTACAATGCAACAGAGAGAGCTGTCATTGGTGATATGGAAGGCCGCTTGCTCATCCCGCAGGCTCTCAGCAACATTATCCTCGAGGGCACCATGACGCCAGAGACAGCGGCGCAGTGGCTGCAAGAACAAGTGGAATCCCTCCTGAAAGACCGTCAATCAAAGTAGTAAACCTGCCTCACTGGCAGCGTGAACATTGGGGAGGCAAAATGCCTCCCCAACCCCTTGTGGCATGAGAAAGTGTTTTCTCATCTGGAGGTAAAAGCACTTTTTTGCCATAGCGCCGGGGAGTGAGACAATGCCTCACTGGTATCCGAGAACATTGAGATAACATGCTGTACTCGGGGATCCGGCGACCGGCCAACGGTTGTATTACCTCCCTTCACTGGCATCGGTACTATAGAAAGGGGAACAACTAATGACGACTTCCTCCATGATACCTGCCAAGAAACACCGATGGAAATCCATGCAAGCCGCGGAAACTCGGCTGGCCTGGTTCTTAATTTCCCCTACAGCAATTATCGTGTTCGGCCTGGTTCTTTTTCCGGCGATTTTTAGCATTTGGGTTAGTTTCCACCGGGTTGGGCTCAATAATTTGAATGATGTCTTCCACGCACCGTTTGTTGGCCTAGCAAACTATTATAAAGTGTTCAATGACTTTGCATTCAAGTTCCAGGGGATGCGCAGTTGGGGCGCTGCCGTCACCAGCATTGTTTACTCCTTTGTAGCAACGATTATAACCATGATCGTGGGCTTGATCGCAGCCTTGTTATTGAATCGCCCATTCCGCGGTCGGGGTCTTTCACGAGCGACTTTTCTCTTCCCTTACGTGGCCCCTGTTGTAAGCGTTGCTTTCGTATGGCGTTGGCTATTAGACCCGCGACCTTCTGGGGTGCTCAATGATGTTCTCATGCGTTTGAACTTGATCCATCTGCCTATAGCCTACCTGGCAACCCGAGGATTAGCTTTAGTCCTTGTCATTATCTTTGAAGCCTGGCGTTATTTCCCCTTTGCCATGCTGATGATATTAGCTCGACTGCAAGCAATTGACTCTACCCTTTACGAGGCTGCTGACGTGGACGGCGCTAATACCTGGGCCAAATTTTGGAACATTACTTTGCCAGAATTGCACTATGTTTTAGGAGCCATCTTCCTATTGCGTCTGATGTGGACCTTCAATAAATTTGACGACATATTCTTGCTCACGGGGGGCGGTTTCGGCACCAACGTCTTGCCCGTCTTAACTTACCAATTCAGCTTCCGTCTCTTCGATTTTGGCCGAGGCGCTGCGACCGCAATGATCTTGTTCCTCATATTAGTAACCTTCATGGCGTTCTACGTCTTTTTCGTCATGCGCAACGTCGAGGAGGAGTAACCCGTGAACGGCTCAAAACGCAACTATATTGATCACTTAGCAGGCTGGCTGAACTGGTCCCGCTTCATTTTTGCGCTGACCCTGACATTCTTCCTTACCAGCATTTTGTTCCCTTTTTATTGGATGCTGGCCTCTTCTTTCAAAAGCTTTGCCGAGATCGGGGAACGTCATCCCGTTTATGTACCGCACGCACTACGATGGGATGCCTACGGAGAGCTTTTCAACCCCGCCGACCCCAGGTTTCAAGATTTTGGCCGCAACATCATCAACAGCCTAAAAGTGGCAGTGCCTACGGCGCTCATTGCAGTCATTCTTGCCATCTTCGGAGCCTATGCCATTGCCCGGCTCCATTTCAAGGGGAAGAATTTGTTGCTGAATAGTATTTTGATCGTGTACCTCTTTCCAGGCGTACTACTAATCATTCCCCTGTTTGCCATGCTGGCGCAGATTGGCGCCAAGGTCGGTTTTGAAGTGCAAGACAACTTGGAGGTATTGATCTTGACCTACTTAGCGCAAACGTTGCCGGTCGCACTTTACATGCTCACCAATTATTTCCGCACCATCCCCGATGAAATTGAGCAGGCTGGGCTGATTGATGGTTGTAGCCGCTTTGAGGTGATTTGGCGCATCACTCTGCCATTGGCAATTCCAGCTTTGGTCACAGTGGGAATTTACACTTTCATGATTGCCTGGAACGAATTTCTCTATGCTTTAGTGTTCCTCAACAGCCCTAATATGTTCACGATGCCTATCAAAATCAATACAATTTATAATGCGCCTAGTCCTCACCCCAATGTCGTGATGGCCGCTTCAACCATTATGACCATCCCCGTTGTCTTGCTCTTCCTCGGGATGGAGCGATTCTTGGAGGAAGGTCTTACGGCCGGCGGTGTCAAAGGTTAAGGTTAAATTAAGGTCAAGTATTAAGGCGCAGTTCGAAGGTTGTTTCTAACAAAGCTATGAATTCCAAAAAAACCACGAATCAGGCCAATTATTCCCCTTCTTTTTCGTGGCCTTAGTGGCATTCATGGTCAGTTTTGATGATAATTCTGCAAAGGGGACCGAATTGAGAATTTAACCACGTCAATATTGGAGAAATTTCCCCTCCCCTGATATTATCGGCAGATGTGTTCTTAAGCCGGTATTGGTAGCTGGAGCGGCTGTAACAATAATTGCGGACCGGAGGTGTAATGAAGGCGGAACAAGTTCTGAATGATGATGCGATGCACCGCCTAAAGGAGGTGGGCCGGGCTGATATTGTGGTAGGCATCCCCAGCTATAGGAATGCTTCCACTATCGCCCATGTGGTGCAAGTAGCTGCTGAGGGAATGAGACACTATTTCCCAGACATGAAGGCGGTGCTGATTAACGCCGACAGCAATTCGCCCGATGGCACCATGAATGTGGTGCGGCAAACACCGGTACCTCCCGGTGTGGAGAAAATTATAACCCCTTACAAGGGGCTTTCAGGCAAAGGAAGTGCTTTTCAAACAATTTTTGCGCTGACGAAAGCACTCCAAGCGCGGGCTTGCGTTGTGGTGGATTCAGACTTGCGCAGCATTACCCCAGAATGGATTCACAAGTTAGCCGGGCCCATTGCTGGTCAGAGCTATAGCTACATTGCACCAATGTATATTCGACACAAGCATGATGGTACCATCACTAACAATATCACTTACCCGCTGACGCGCATGTTGTATGGCGCTGATGTGCGCCAACCGATTGGCGGCGACTTCGGCTTCAGTAGCGAGCTGGCCGGCTGGTGGCTGGAACAGGATATTTGGCAAAGCGACGTGGCCCGCTTTGGCATTGACATCTGGATGACGACGACTGCCATCGCCGAGGGATTTAACGTGGGGCAAGCCGGCCTGGGGCTGAAAATTCACGATGCCAAGGATCCAGCGCAGTCCTTAGGGCCCATGTTTAGTCAGGTTGTCGGTACGCTGTTTGGCCTGATGGAAAGGTATGAGACAGTATGGCAGGCTGTGAATGAGATACGCCCTGTTCCGCTCATCGGTGAGCCACCTCAGGGCGAACCAGAACGGGTGCCGGTGACTCTTTCTCTGTTGGTTGAGAAGCTACAGACTGGATTAATTGAGCACCAAGCGGCGTTGGATCGAGTGTTGCCAACAGATCTAAGGCGTGATTTGCACGCCATTGCGAGGGAGAGAGGAGACCACTTTGTTTTTCCGGCAGAAGTGTGGGTTCCAGTGGTATTCTACTTTGCCGCGGCCTATCATCGGAGGAAAGTGCCGGCCGATCACCTGATGGCAGCATTAGTACCACTGTATTATGGTCGTACCGCCGGCATGGTAAACGAAGCGGCCGGCATGGACAGCGAGACATTTGAGTGGAAAGTAGTGCAAAAGCAAGCAGATGTCTTCTGGCAAATGAAGCCAGACCTGGTTGCCATGTGGTGAAAGCTCATAGGCGCCGTCATAGACGGCGCCTATTCTTTTCCGGGGGTGCATGCTTTTCAACACGAAATACCCGCCCTGGGCTAACCGCCTCAACAAACCAATGAATAGCTTCGGTGGCTCTGCTCAGTTACCACTGCTGCTGGTCGATGAGCCTTTCCAGCCTTAGTTGTACTGCCTCGTAGGAGAAATGCTCTCGGGCCAGGTGGTAGTTCCAGGCGATGATCTCGCGCCGGTACACCGGGTCCATCATAGCGCGTATGACTGCCTTCTCGGCTTCACTTGTCACGCCGCCGGAGATTTCCACTGCTTTGAAGCCAAGAGGCGCAATATCCGTTTTGTAAATGGGATAGCGATTAACTAAAAGAGGCAGGCGGAAATAGATTGTTTCCAGAAAAGCATTGCCAAACCCTTCATAGAGACTGGGATAAGTAACGAAGTCAGCATGGAGATAAGCGTCCCAAATGGTGTAACGCTTGCCGGCGCTGGCGGACGGGCCCACCCCACCGCTGGCGCTTAAGTTCAGGGGGAATTCCTCCTCCTGGTAAGGGCGGATCTTTTCGTCGCGTTGATCACCGAACCGAGCAGCAGCATATAGCAACGGCACGTTGACATCCCGCGCCAACTGTTGCAACTGCTGCAAATAGGCAGTACCTTCGTCCCCGGCGTGATGCGTGATTAGCAAAACCGGTTTTTTCCCCAGCAACTGTTCGCGGTATTCCGGCCTTTGTAGCGCTGCCAGCAACTGGATAGAGAGTTCGATCCCTTTGCGCGGTACAACACGGGTGGGCTGGAGAATAATGAGATGGT
>WFQT01000196.1 GCA_015486895.1 Anaerolineae bacterium | reverse complement strand
ATGGTTCGAGAAGCTTTTCAAGACAAATTTCTCAAGTAATTTGTGGATGTTTGTCTTGCTTTCTATAACCAACTTTATTTGGGTCACGCTTCTTGTCTATATTATTGAAAAGAACGAGCTTATGGGGCAAGCCAGCTTGGCTTGCTTTAACGGGCTCAGCATGTTCTTGGCCGTTTACTTCACCACATTGGGGGGAGCCAAAAATGCTATACCGCAGGTTGGGCCTTTGAGCAGCCCGTATTGGGTAATTCTCTTGGCTTTCCTTTGGACTACAGCAATGGGGTGGTTTGGTTACATCCTTGCCATAATCAACATGTGGCTTACTTTCCCGAAGGAAGTGGATGCCTGAGTACTGTAAGGAGGATCGTCCTGGCTGCAGCGTCGAGGACGCGCAGCCAGGACTGATTGATCTGGCTAGATACCATCTGTGGATCGTCGGTACCTTGTTGGGCCAACAAGGTAGTGGTGCGCAACAGAGTGATTTTTGGAATAATCCGGTATTCTATGTGTGCCGGAGTCATTCGCACATGGTTCATATAGTGATCAATTTTCTGATCCGATGGTGTCGGAGACGCGGAGAAATCTTATGATCTCGTCAAATTTCTTCGTAGCAGATAATAATAGATAGCGCAAACTCAAACATGTGGTCCGGGGATTAAACGAGGAGAATATAGATGAAGACTCAGCTTGGGTTCCCAGGTGCAGTGTTGACGGTAAATCTGACCACTGGTCAATTGCGGATTGAGACACTGGATGAGGCGTTTGCTAGAACTTACATTGGTGGACGGGGATTCACTTCGCGGCTGCAATATGATCTAATACCGCCGAAAGTGGATCCATTGGGGCCGGAAAATGTGCTTATCATTGCACCTGGGCCCTTGACTGGTAGTTCAGCGCCGTCTGCGGCCCGGTACGTAGCAGGAGCGCGTTCGCCGTTGACGGGCATCCTTGGTGATGGCAATTCGGGTGGTTTCATTGGGGCCATGCTCAAGAAAGCTGGTTACAGTCTGGTCTTGATCTACGGCAAATCGTCGCGTCCCGTTTACCTATACATAGACGATGACGATGTTAAATTGCTCGATGCAAGCTACCTCTGGGGTAAAGATGTTTATGAGACTACCAAAGCGATTCAGAGAGAACATGGGAGAGCTGTCCGTGTGGCAGCAATCGGCCAAGCCGGGGAGAATCTGGTGCGTATCTCTGGCATCGTCACCGACGATCACCTCGCTGCCAGAACGGGTTTGGGGGCGGTGATGGGATCTAAGAACCTGAAAGCTTTCGCTGCTCGATCTCGAAGGAGGTTTCCTTACAAAGACAGAACTACCTTCAACGAATTGGTCGCGGAGTTGCTGGAGATTGAGCGGACTGACCCACGAGCTTTGGATGTAACAGCTCGTGGAACTTTGGGAACGCTGATGGACCATCATTCGGCCTTGGGAGGGCTGAACACCATGAATTTCCAATACGGCCAGTTCCAGGGGAAAAATAAATTGGACCACGAAGCTTTGGCGGCTAAATACTTAGTCAAGAACACCGGATGCTACAGTTGTACCCTGAAGTGTGATCGTTATAGTCGGGTAGACGACGGTGAATTTGCGGGTGTCGAGGTTGGAGGCCCTGAGTACAGCACCGTCGCGGGACTGGGTTCTTCACTTGGCATTGATAATTTGGCTGCTATCCTTAAAGGAAATGAGTTGGCCAATCGCTACGGCATGGATACCCTTGATCTGGGGGGCGTGATTGCTTTCTCGATGGAACTTTACCAACGGCATATAATCACCAAGGAAGATACTGATGGGTTGGATCTGGAATGGGGTGATTACCATGCCATGCTCGAGTTAGTTCGACGTATCGCATTTCGAGAAGGGCATTTTGCTAGTCTTCTGGCTCAAGGGGTGCACGTAGCGGCGAGAGCAATTGGTCGGGGAGCAGAGCGCTATGCTGTCCATGTCAAAGGTATGACCCCAGCCCCCCTTGACGCAAGGGCAGTGAAAGTTTACAATTTCCGGTATGCAGTTTCACCACGTGGTGCTGATCATTTACGTATTTCTGCGCCTGGTGGTTATGGGCTGGACGGGCTTCCTATCCTGGAAGCGGCGGAAAAACTACATTTCTGGGAAACCCTTGTTACGGTCCCGGACCTGATGGGTCTTTGCAAGTTTTCTTATGTTTACTATGCCGATCCGGAGGTCTCCATCCATCGCGTTCTAGACATTGTTCCCGCCCTGTACACTGCTGCTACCGGCGTTAAACTCACGAGCGAGGAATTGCAACAGGCCGCCATCAGGGTCGTGAATGTAGAGCGGGCACACAACAGCCGGCTGGGACTAACCGCTGCCGACGATACCCTTCCGCCTCGTTTCACCGAAGACCCGATGCCGGAAGGCCCAGCCAAAGGAAAAGTTTACGATATTTTGGAGCCTATGAGAATGGCTTGGTACACAGTACAGGGGTGGAACACAGAGACTGGTATCCCAACTCGCGCACAATTAGTGAAGGTAGGGCTAGAAGATATCGCCGACGATTTGGAACAGAATGGCATAGAGATTGAGTGAAGTAGGTGCCTTTTAGGGGCACCGCAATAATCGCACTTGTGTTTCTATATGGCCTGTCGCCGCGGTTAAATGTGGCAGTGCTATAGTCCAAGAGATGAGGAGATAACAGTGGCGAAACTAATAGATCTGAGCATGACAGTAAGCGGTGATATGATCGTGTTCCCTCGAGTGGCCCGACCTATACTTGCAATGCTGGAAAGCTGGGAGGAATTTGCAAGGAATATCGGCGCGGCCGAATATGGTGTAGATTGGCTGACCGCCCACTATGTAGTGGTGGTAGGTGACCATGTTGGTACCCATATGGATTCATTGAAGCACCTGCGCAAGGATGCTCCTGGCCCCGAAGGTATTCCTTTAGAGTACTGCTACGGAGATGGCGTCATCCTTGACTTCAGCGATAAACCAGTGGGTTATGGTATCACTGCTGAGGATTGTCAGAAAGAGCTGAATCATATTGGCTATGCCCTAAAGCCGTTGGATATTGTTCTTATCAAGACTGGAGCGGGCCGGTATAACACTGAAATGCGGTACCTAACGGATCATTGTGGCATGACGGGGGAAGCTGTCAACTGGCTTGTAGACCAAGGTATCAAGGTGATGGGTATCGATGCTGTTACATTAGACCGGCCGGTTAAAACAATGTTTGAAATCAAAGAGTTTTGGCCAGCTCATCGGGTGATGCTTGAACGTGAGTACTACCATCTGGAAAATATAGCCAATCTGGACGCCATCCCTGTGCCTTTTGGTTTCAAGGTGGCGGTCTTTCCTGTTAAGTGGAAAGGCACGACAGCTGCTCCTGTCCGGGCCGTGGCGATTATAGAGAATTAGATCAAGCACATAACCTAGCGGAGTTCTCGTGACTCGATATGTGGTAATTCTTGGTTCCTTGGACACCAAGGGAATGGAAATAGCCTTTCTGAGAGAAAGGGTTCGTGTAGAGGGAGGCACACCGTTGGTAATAGACACTGGTGTGCTTAACAGCCCCTCTATTCAGCCTGACATCAGTCGGTGGCAGGTTGCGGAAGCCGGAGGCAGCAGTATTGAGGATCTGATCCGAAAGAGCGACAAAGCTCGCGCTTTGGAAGTAATGGCTGATGGTGCGAGCGTCATCCTGCATCAATTACTGGGAGTACGGCAACTGGGCGGTGTCCTCTCCATTGGGGGCTCGCGAGGCACGGCCCTGAGCACACAGGTCATGCAATCGTTACCAATAGGTGTACCCAAGTTGATGATTTCTACCATGGCTAGTGGGCATAATAGTTTCGGCCCTTACGTCGGGACAAAGGACGTAACGTTAATGTATTCAGTGGCCGATGTCCAGGGTATTAACGCTGTAACATTGCCTATTTTCACGAATGCCGCGGCAGCTATCGTTGCCATGAGCCGAGTTGGCAAGCCGATACAGCCTGGCGACAGGCGAGTGCTGACGGCCTCAATACTCGGCGCTACGACCCCCTTAGTGAGTCAAATCCAAAGGTTGGCAGGAACGGAGGATAACGAGGTTATTGCTTTCCACGCCGTGGGGTCTGGGGGGCGAGCAATGGAAGAACTCGTTGGAAGTGATCTGGTCGAAGGGGTGTTCGATGTAACGCTCGGCGAGATGACTGCGCTGGCGGTGGGAGGTAAGTTCTCCGCTGGGCCCGATCGTATGCGGGCGGCGGGAGGCCGAGGCTTACCACAGGTGATAGCTCCCGGCGGGCTCGATTTCATCATCGTTCAAGGATCGTTGGACACGCTGCCGGAGCGATATCAAGGGCGCAAAGTCATGGCTCACACTTCAACCATCGTCCTTGTTCGCACTTCGGCAAAGGAAATGACCAAGGTGGCACGCCTCATTGCCAAGCGGTTGGAAGAGGCAACAGGACCAACTACCGTGATCTTACCACTGCGATCCTTCAGCCTATTCTCTCAAGAAGGGAGCCCCTTGTATGATCCAGAGTCGGACAGGGCTTTCATTGATACATTTAAAGCATACTCCCCTCCCAGAGTACAGATCATAGAAATGGACGCACATCTGAATGACCTAGGAGTAGGAGAGACTGCCGTCCGTCTAATGAGAGAGATGTTGGAGTAGCGGGCGGGCAAATAGGGTTACCCATGAAAGAAGTCTGCACAACTTATTGTGCTACCTGTGATCGTTCGATCTGCGGATATCTGCTGTGAAAATTAAAGCTAATAGGAGAAGAGAAATGACATCATTAGACATCTATCGAGACCTTTATAAGTTAGATGGCGAAGTGGCTTTGGTTGCCGGTGGAGCAGGAGGGATTGGAAGTGCTATCTGCAACGGTTTGGCGGCTTTTGGGACTCAGGTCATCGTTGGAGACTACTTTGAGGACAAAGCAAAACAGTTGGCTGCCAAGATCACGGCGGATGGCGGAAAGGCTTGGGGCATGAAGCTAAATGTGCTCGACGTTGAGGCAACGCACCAGTTTGTGGATCGAACTGCCCAGCGCTTTGGGAAAATAGACATTTTGGTTAACGCCGTGGGTACCCACATAGAAGCCCCTGCCGAGGAGTACAGAGAGGCGGATTGGGACCGGGTGGTAAATCTGAATCTGAAGGCCGCTTTCTTTCTGTCACAAGCGGTTGCTAAAGTTCAGATTTCACATGGGGGTGGGAAGCACATCCACATAAGCTCGGTACGAAGCTTGTTGGGTATTCATCGGGGATACGCAGCTTACTGCGCCAGCAAAGGAGGTCTAAATATGGTAGTTAAACAGCTATCTACCGAATGGGCTAAATATGGCATTACTGTTAATGGTATCGCTCCGACTTTTACGCGAACTGCATTAGTTAAAAACTATCTGGAGGATCCCGATTTTTACAATCCATTGGTAGCTCGCATCCCTTTGGGGCGGATCTGCGAGCCGGAGGACCTTGCTGCGCTTACAATATTCCTGGCTGCCCCTGCATCGGATTTTATCACCGGGCAGATTATTTTTGCTGACGGTGGGGTTACAGCTACCCAGTAACCAACCAGGTTTCCAAAGTTCATAGGGGGTTAGGAAGCTAATTTAGATGGGGGCGAGGAATACTCAGTGCTCTTGAAAGCGGGGTAGCGCCGCTCTGCAGTTTGGAGGGAGAATAAAATGTCAGCAGAATTTTGTGTCTGGTTCAATAAAATTACACGGGATGATGTTCAATCGGCTGGTGGAAAGGGGGCTAACCTGGGTGATTTGGTTCAGGCTGGCCTGCCAGTTCCACCCGGCTTCGTCATTACTTCATCAGCCTATCGCTACCTAATAGAAGCTTCCGGTTTGGTGGATCAGATTAAGAAGAAGTTACGAGGATTAGATCGAAATTCTAACGAAAAACTCCAAGATAGCTCATCTCAGATTCGTAAGCTTTTTATTGGTATCGCCATGCCTGATGATTTAGAACACTCTAT
>WFQT01000195.1 GCA_015486895.1 Anaerolineae bacterium | reverse complement strand
CAGCATGGCGCTGAGGATACCGACTAACCAGAACCGCTGTGTAACTTGCGTCTCGGACCAGCCCAGCAGCTCGAAGTGATGATGCAAGGGGCTCATCCTAAACAGGCGGCGCCCTTCACCGTAACGGTAGCGGGTGTACTTAAACCAACTGACTTGTAAAATCACAGAAAGGGCTTCGGCCACAAAAATAGTCCCCACCACCGGCAATAATAACCACTGTCCGGTCAATAACGCCACGACACCCAGCGTGGCGCCCAACGCTTGCGATCCGGTATCTCCCATAAACAGATCGGCCGGATAGGCATTGTACCAGAGAAACGCCATCACCGCGCCGACTACGGTAAAACAGAAAGCTACCAGCCATATCTGTCCTTGCAGAAAAGCAATAACACCATAAGCTGTGAAGGCAATAGCTGCATTGCTCCCTGCCAGCCCGTCTAACCCATCGGTGAGGTTCACGGCATTAGAGCTTCCCAAAATGATAAAAACAGCAACAGGCAGGTAAAACAGGCCAATGTTCAGTTTTTGGGGGACTCCTGGAATAGCAACACTATGCAGATTGGCTCCCCAAAAGAGAGCGGCAGCCGCAGCAGATGCTAAAAATAGTTGCAACAAGAACTTCGACCGAGGAGAAAGTCCTTCCCCTAACCCAGAATTTCTCCCCAAAATACCTTCCAAATCATCCAGCAAGCCTAACAAGCCAAAACCGACCATCACGAACAGTGGCACTAAGATTGACTGGCCAATGTAAGTGCGCCCCATCAAGTTTGCAACGTTCAGAACCAACGTAATCAACAACACAGGGACAATAATCATCAAGCCGCCCATGGTAGGTGTTCCTGTTTTCACCCGATGAGCGTCAGGGCCATCAATGCGAATGCGCTTTCCCAAGTGCGCCCGCTTGAGGTAGTGGATTAAAGGCCCACCCCACCCCACAGCCAATAAAAAAGCGATTGTTCCTAATGTCAAGGAATAGGACACTGACTCATTGCTCCCTTGCCTGGGACAAGGCATCCACAACACGTTCCAAAGCCATAGCCCGAGAACCTTTTACCAAAATCATGTCTCCTGGTTGCACCCAAGTACGCAATGTACTCACCGCCTCCTCTGCCGATGGCACCAGAGCAACATGCCTGGGAGACATGCCCTGAGCCAAAGCCTCCTCAGCGATCCAGCGCGCCCGTTCACCGACAGCGACCAATAATTGAGCCACAATGGCGGCACGAGCACCAACTAAACGGTGCCCTTTCTCCTCAAATTTACCCAATTCCAACATATCACCCAACACGGCGATGTGCCGGCCGTCCAATTCCTCCAACAAGTTCAGAGCAGCTAATACTGAAGCCGGGCTGGCATTATAAGTATCATCAATAATAGTGCTATCATTAACCCCCGCTACCGCAACCAGCCGCAACTGCGCCGTCGTATCCTGCAAGCCGGCTACAATTTCCCCCCAACTGAGGCCCAAAGCGATCCCTACGGCAGCAGCACGCAAGGCAGTGTGCACACTGTGTCTCCCCAAAAGAGGCACGTGGACCGGCACTGCTTCCCCCCGGTAATGATAGACAAAGCGAATGCCCTCTAACCCAGCACTTTCGATTTCATCGCCCCATAAATCGCTGTTCGGATTCAAACCATATATCATCACAGGTGCCGAGCTTTGCGCCGCCATAGCCGCCACCAATGGATCATCGCCATTCAGAATAGCCAAACCATCCGCCGGTAACGCTCGCACTAATTCGGCCTTGGCTTGCGCGATCCGCTCCAGGCTCCCCATCCGTTCCATATGTGTCGGCCCTACATTAGTGACGATACCAATATGCGGGGAAGCGATGGAACAGAGCAAAGTGACTTCGCCGGGGCCGTAAGTGCCCATCTCCAAAACGGCTACTTGATGCTCTGCAGAAAGTTGCAACAACGTTAACGGCAGCCCAATTTCGTTGTTATAGTTTTGCTGGCTTCTCAGCACCCTAAACCGTTGGCGCAACACTGCCGCCGCTAACTCTTTGGT
>WFQT01000194.1 GCA_015486895.1 Anaerolineae bacterium | reverse complement strand
GCCCCTCCGACTTCTCATCCGGTTTCTCTCTGGCTTTCACTTCTTCAGCTTACACTTGCCCTGTGCGCAAGTACAGTGTACCAGCGATTACGATGGGTGTGGACCACCGACCGAATGAGACCTCTCCTGTTCCGTCGCCTACTTTCACCACGTCCCGTTCCCCCTACGCCGGAGGGCTCTTCACGGCTGCTCTTCCAGGCCCTTCGCACTTTCCGTGGCCTTCGCTCTCGCTGACATGCTCGGCTCCCCCTTGTTCCCCTTTCGGGGCTAACCCCTTTCGACGCTGCAGGATTTACTTTATGTTGCGGGCTGCGGTTTTGCTCTCCTTTCCCAGGAGGTTACAACGCTTTATCATCCCGGCACGGGGCAGCACCTCCAGTTACCCGGAAGCACTGGTTGCCTGCTACCTGGCTGCCTGACCATTACCGCGACCGGACTCGCACCGGCTAGCAGACGACAGCTTTCAGGACACACCACGCAGGGTTGGGCTGCACTTCAGATTAGAAACACTCTACGCCCGAGCTACATCCAATTTTTCGATTTCTGATATTGGCTGCTTCGTGATAAGGCTATAGAGTACGTCCGAATCCAAATCTGCCCCGTTAGGCCAACAAACAACTCCCAATTCTTTGTTCACGCCGACCCTGGAAAATTGTTCCTCGTCTCGAAGAGGCTCAAATACCCCTGTAAAGTCTACCAGTTCCTTTACATCCACAACCCCAGAAACTCCATCTTCAAATTCTATTTCCAACCGATGTCCTTTTAACGGTCGTGCGGAGATAACATCTACTAACATTTCTCTTTCTCCTTACGCCAGCGGTTCTATTTTCTGCAACGGCTTTTGCGCTCGAGCCAACCGCCAACTTTCTTTTAGTTCATTCTGGTGCAACAAAGCCCATTCCACCACCAACCCCATCACGCGAGGGGAGGGATTACCTCCCAATATCGTCAACGAATCGATCGCAACAATTGCTTTTTGCTTCCCATACCGAACATGAAAATGGGGCGGCTGATGGTCGTTGTAAAAAAGGGAAATGATAATTCCGAAAAAACGGCTAACTTCTGGCATAATAGAAATCTTGCTTTTATCAATTCACATCCAATGAAATGAATCGTCAATCACTCAATGTTAAAAATTCCACCCAAGTCTTTGCAAAGAAACTGATTAGACCAACGAGCAGAACGCATTTATATTACCAGATTTTCTATATCGTAAAAAATATGTTCTGCAGCCCAACGGGACCGTTAGCCGCCCGCCGTTTCACCAACTACACCACATTTTTAGTATAGCCTAACTTTGCAAATTCCGCGCCGCTTACCTGCTGCCGTCTTCTCCAAGCGAATATTTCTACCACCACCAAAAACAGTACGATGGGCGCTAAATCTCCTTCTCGGCCAAGCAAGGAAGCATTCATTCCACCGTGAACTAGACCGACAAATAGTACATTCTGGCTACGCAAGAACAACCAAGCCAACAATGCGCCTGCCAAAAATAAAGGAAGCATTTGTTTCGTTAGCCCGTCGGGGGTCAGTTCCATCCCCACAACAGATATCCGCTGCGGTATATGATATGTGGCAAAAACAAGACTGCTGACAACAGTTCCTGCCACCTTTGACCATGTGCGGCCAGATTTCACAAACAATTGCGTCAGTTTTGTAAAAATATACCCTCTAAAAAGTACTTCTTCAGCAATACCAACAAACAGCCATTGGACGAGAATCTTGGGTAACGGCGACTCAAAATTGTCGCTGAATGGATATCCCATCCTGAAATTGACACTGACAGTCAACGCCGCCCATATTGCCCAGCCAATGGCTATCATTGTCACGGCTTGTCGAAGCCCTTTTGCTGACCAGCCGATTTCTTCCAAAGTCACTGTATCACTACGAATAGCAAGGAGGGCGATTGATAACAAGGCCAGCGAACCAATCGCGGTATACAGGTAGTTGAAGAAAACGCTAGATGGCAACAATGGCGTCACGCTAAACAGTATAACGGGGAACAAATAAGCTGCGATGACCGCAGCAAAGAATACTGTTGCCTTTTGGGATTGTTGGTTTTGCACTTGTTGCATCTCGTCTCCGTCTGTTTGCAACGAAGAAGCCTAACGATGGCGTAAGCTGCCCGCCGATTTCGTGAACGCAACCTAATTTTACCCTGAAAAACTTGAGCAAAAATCGCGCCGCTCACCCAGAGCCGAAGGCGGGTCAGCTTAACGCGGGGTTAGCCGCCACCTATATTACATTATGCGCTGTTTTTCAAAATCTTTACAAGACGTACTATTCCATATCCAATCAGCAGGATACCCACACAGAAGTTCATTAT
>WFQT01000193.1 GCA_015486895.1 Anaerolineae bacterium | reverse complement strand
CTTTTTTGCTGGTGTTGGCGCCACCGTGACGGTGAGCGACAGCCGGCCGGCGGAGAAACTGCAGTCGGAGGTGGAGGCATTGCGCCCCTGCGGCGTCCGTTTTGCTTTGGGAGGGCACCCTCTTTCTTTATTGGATGGGATCGACTTGCTCTGCCTTAGCGGTGGCGTGCCACTTACGTTGCCGATTGTGCAACAAGCTCAGCGGCGAGGCATCCGTTTGACTAATGACTCGCTATTGACGCTGTCTCTTTCGCCGGCGCCCATTGTTGGCATCACCGGCTCCAGTGGCAAGACGACAACAACCACTCTAGTCGGCAAGATGTTGGCTGCCTCCGGCTGGCAGACACACGTTGGCGGCAACATTGGCTTGCCGCTCATTGACCGCTTGGATGGAATTGCCCCAACGGATCGGGTCGTCTTGGAATTGTCTAGCTTTCAGTTGGAGCTCTGGGATCGCAGCCCCTGGGCTTCGGCAGTGTTGAATGTGACACCGAACCACCTGGACCGTCATCCTTCTATGGAAGCATACGCAGAGGCGAAGGGGAACATTTGGCGCTATCAAAGGGATGGCGATCTGGCGCTGTTAGGCTGGGACAACGATTGGACGCGACGGTGGTACGAACAATTGCCGGTGGGCGTGGAGCGGCTGACCTTTAGCCTCCGGGAAGAGGTACCGGCCGGTGCTTGGCTTGCTGGCGACACCCTGTTTTACCGCCGGAATGGCGATGTTGTCACGTTGCTTCCCCGTTCGGCCATCCGGTTGCGAGGTGAACATAATGTACTGAATGTGCTGGCGTCTGCGGTTCTTTCTTTGGCAACAGGCGCCACGTTGGCTGGCGTGCGGGAAGTAGCTTCAACTTTCATCGGCGTTGAGCATCGTTTGGAAGTCGTGCGGCAATGGCATGGTGTGGTCTGGGTAAATGACTCTATTGCTACGGCGCCGGAGCGGGCGATAGCGGCGTTGCGTTCTTTTGACGAGCCTCTGATCCTGTTGGCCGGTGGGCGTGACAAAAAGCTGCCGTGGGGCGAGTTCGCACGTCTGGTGCGTCGACGAGTTCGTCATTTATTGCTCTTTGGTGAAGCAGCAGCAATGATCGCCGACAAGGTAGCCGCCCAACCGTCGGCGCCGGGTGACATGCTGGAGGATGTGCGGCTTGTGGACGACCTGGCGGAGGCCGTGCTGTGGGCGATGCGTTTGAGTCGCCCCGGCGATGTGGTTTTGCTCTCGCCCGGTGGCACCAGTTATGACGCATATAAAGATTTTGTTGCCAGGGGCGAGCATTTCCGCCAATTAGTACGCGCGTTGTAGTTACCTAAGGGCGAATGAAGAAGAAATAATCTGGCACTCTGTGGTTAATCTCTTGGTTCTGGCTCGTCCGGGAGATAATTTGTGGTTAGGTTTTTTTGAGGATTAAGGTTGGTGAGAGATGGGCGCCGGTAAATTTTCTCGTCGAGGACTGAATATCTGGGGCTTGGATATATTCTTGTTGGGTATCGTGTTGATCCTGGTGTCCCTTGGTTTGGTATTCCTTTACAGCTCGACTTTTGGGAACTTAATAGAAGAAGGCCGGTCTCCGCTGATTCTGGTTTGGCAACAATCGCGAGCGGTGCTTGTCGGTGGGATTGGGATGGTGTTCTTTGCTTTTATCGACTATCGCTTGTGGAAGCACCTGTCGCTCTGGATTATGGGACTGTCGTTGTTGATCTTAGTTGTGACTCTATTCCGGCCTGCTGTCAATAACTCGCATCGGTACCTTCTCGGACAGAGCATTCAGTCTTCTGAATTCGCTAAACTGGGCTTCATTATTTATTTTGCCAGTTGGTTGAGTAGTAGAGAATCGGAACTAAATGACCTCAATACCGGCTTGTTGCCATTTTTGTTTTTGCTTTTCTTGGGAACGCTATTGGTTGTTGTGGAGCCAGACATTTCCACGGCTGTCTTGATTTTTCTGGTTTCTTTTTTCATGTTTATTATTGCCGGCGGTCGAGTCGCTCGGGGTGTAGGTTATTTCCTTCTTCTCGTTTTTGCCGGTATTCTGTTGCTGGCTCTGACTGTTTTGCTGTTTGGGCACCTCCGTTACCGTTTGAGCATTTACTGGCAGGAGTGGATGCATCCCTTTGCGGTAACGAACCCCCAAGTCCAGGGATTGCTACATAGCATTAGTGATTCCTGGCTGGGGCAGGGGGCCGGGCGTTCCGGGTCGTCAGAGTTTATATTGATGAAGAGTGACGCTGCTGGCGCCGCGGTCGTGGTACAATTTGGCTTGCCCGGCTTAATTATGCTGATCTTGTTGTATCTGACGCTCTTGTGGCGGGTGTTTGATTTGATGTTGACGACGCCAGATCGCTTTGGGGCCCTGTTGGCTGCCGGTGTCGGATTGTGGTGGGGCTGGCAAACCATGGTGCATCTTGGTGTAATGGTGGCGATGGTGCCACCTACCGGTGTGACCTTGCCGTTCTTTAGCTTGGGGGGGTCTTCAATGATTTCCTGTTTGGCTGCTACCGGCATCTTGCTGAGTATTTCCATACGTCGAGGAAGAAATGTCGTCCAAAACGCGAGTTCTACTTACTGGGGGGGGGACTGCTGGTCATGTTTATCCTCTTTTCGCCGTTATCGACCGGTTAAGGCGAAAAGAGCCGGCCGCTGATCTGGCGCTGCTTTACGTGGGTGGGGCCGGGAGCATTGAAGAGAAATTAG
>WFQT01000192.1 GCA_015486895.1 Anaerolineae bacterium | reverse complement strand
CCTCCCGAGCCCTCGCTGATTGGTGGCTGACTGCCGGCCGCCTGGCGGGGTTGACTCGCACTCTTCCTTCTCCATTACTTTACGCGAACACGGTTCGGGCAGCACTGTATGCAGCCTTAGCGGCTCGTCGCTCTTCCTTGCCTTTTGTATGGCACATGCGGGATTTCTGGTTGGGGGAAAACCCACCTGCCCGGCGCTGGCTGGACCGGTGGGGGAAGACGTTGCTCTGTGCGGCTGCCACGACTGTGATTACCAACTCCCAGGCGGTAGCGCACAACTTGCCTTGTCGGGAGAAAGTGACGGTGGTGTACAATGGCATCCGTGCGGATGATTTCGGCCCCTGGCTGGATGGAACGCCTTTCCGACGTGCCCACGGCATCCCGGTATCTGCGCTGGTGGTGGGCACGGTAGGGCGTTTGCGTCCCTGGAAAGGGCAAAAGCTCTTTTTGCAGGCGATGCTATTGGTGGCGGAAGCGGTGCCGGAGGCGAGGTTCCTGGTTGTGGGCGGGACGCCGTTGGGTGCTGAGCCTGAATACGTTCAGGTATTGCATGATATGGCAACTGAGAGGCCGTTGCGGGGACGGGTAGTTTTTAGTGGACAGTTGACTGACGTGCGGCCGGCTTTGGCGGCGATGGACGTGTTCGTACATGCCGGTGAGCCGGAACCTTTCGGTTTGGTGAATCTAGAGGCGATGGCCATGGCCCGGCCGGTCGTGGCTTTTGCTCACGGCGCTTTGCCGGAGATCGTGGCTGCTGGCAAGACGGGGCTGTTATTGCCACCGGGAGAAACAGCCGTTTTGGCGGAAGCGGTTGTGACCCTGTTGCGGGAGCCGGAGCGCCGTCGTCGTTTGGGCTTGGCCGGGCGGCAGCGCGTGTTGGACCGTTTCACCGTGGAACAGACGTGCTGGGGAGTGATGGCCGTGCTTGAAGCGGTGATGCCTACGTAGAACGGCAAGCGCGCTCCTGGAGGAGGTAAGGATGAATTCGATTTTCGACAACCAGGTTTGGTCGGGAAACCGCCGCTACGTGACACCGGAAGGCGATTTCTCTCATCAGGGGCTGGACCCAGATGCGCTGGATTTGGGAAGCGTTTGCTTGATGACGTTTAGCGCTGGCCTCTATCGCCGGGTCGTTGAGTGGCTTCCTGGCTCGGTGGCTGATGTGGAATGGCCTTATACCACAACGCCGCTGCAGGTGTTTACCACGGGCAACGGCAAACGTTTTGCTGTCCATTTCCCCGCGTATGGCGGCACGCGAGTTGCTAACTCGCTAGAACAACTGGCCTCCTGTGGCGTGCGTTATTTCTTCGGCTTGGGGTTGGGGGGTACACCGCAAGCAGATGTGCAAATTGAGGATATTGTTTTGTTGGAAGGGGCAGTGCGGGGAGACGGCGTTTCCAGGTATTATGCCCCGATAGAATTCCCTGCGGTTGCTGATTTTGACTTGACGGCTAAGCTGCGAGCCAAGCTCGATGCCCGGGGTAGAGCATACCATGTCGGGCTCTCTTTCGGAATTGACGCTTTGTATCGGGAAGAAGAACGGCTGATAGCTTTGTTGCAGGAGTTGGGTGTGCTCTCCGTAGATTTGGAATCGTCCGCGTTCCTGACGGTGGGCCGCCGGCTGGGGTTGCATTGTGCCTGGGCCGGCGTCATTTCCGACCGGCTGGTAGGTGCTGAGCAGGAGGGCAATATTCACCCTGACCACGTGATGGATACGCTCCTGCGTTTAGGTGATGATATGGTTGCTGTTATCACTGAGGATTTGTAACCGGTGCTGGCGTACGAGCGTAACCGGTGTGGGTTAAGGTCAGTATCGTTTGCGGCGGGGGAAAGCGGGCGATGATGGTGTTCTTTCTCAAAGGACTCATCTTGGGGTTCTCTACCGCCGCGCCGGTAGGGCCTATTGGCGTATTGTGCATCCGGCGGACATTGGCGGAAGGTCGGCTGCACGGCTTCACGTCGGGGCTGGGAGCGGCGACCGCTGATGCGATTTATGGTAGTGTTGCTGCTTTTGGATTGGCTTTCATCTCCGGGGCTCTTTTGAATTGGCAATTAGCTCTGCGGCTTGTGGGAGGGCTTTTCTTAGGCTACTTGGGCGTCAGGACGTTTCTGGCCGAGCCTGCTGAAGAGGCGGTATTAGCTAAAGGCCAAAATAACAGCCTTTTTGGCGCTTATATCTCTACTTTCTTCCTGACGCTGACGAATCCAATGACGATTCTATCTTTTGCGGCTGTTTTTGCCGGCCTGGGGATCGCCGCTGTGGCCGGGGACTATGGTTCTGCCTCCTTTTTAGTGGCGGG